>JAGWYC010000013.1 GCA_018969565.1 Bacteroidota bacterium
ATATTTCAGTTTCTTTCCGATGGCGGGGGCAACAGCCTTCAACTCACTGGATGAAGCGCTGAATGTTTATGTAAAGACCTTCTTGAGTCGTTTCCACTTTCGTTCCAGGAAACAGCAATTACGCAGTTTCTGGCAACAGGAAGCAATTCGTCTGGGTCGTTTGCTGGAAGAAATGCTCAAGGAGCAGAAGCGCCTTCAGGAAAGACCCGGCTACCGACTCATGGGCGACCTGATCATAGCCCACATGCAGGATATCCGGGAAGGCATGAAAGAAATATCTCTTCCTGACTTTGAAGGAAAGAATTCCATCCAAATTAAACTAAACACCACGCTTAATGCGATTCAGAACGCGGAAACTTATTATCGTAAGGCTAAAAATGAATCGAAAGAGGCGGAACTGGTGGCTTCAAGGCTTGCCACCACCCGTGAAGGACACCGACACGCATTGCATTGGCTTGAAGTACTTGATTCCGCGCAGCAATCAAAAGACCTCAGGAATATTCCTTTGCCGGAAAAGAAAGGAAAGGCGCAGCACAGCGACCTTCCATTCCATGAGTTTAACCTGCAGGGCTTCACCGTGTGGGTAGGGAAACACGCCAAAGCGAATGAATTATTGCTGAACAGCTACAGCCGCAAGAATGATGTATGGATGCACGCCCGTGATGTGGCCGGCAGCCACGTGTTGCTGCGTAGCAGCAGCGGGGTAAACGGCATACCAAGAGCTGTGCTGGAACAGGCTGCCTCGCTGGCTGCCTGGTTTTCCAAAGGCAAAACCCAAGGCTGGCTGCCGGTGCAATACACCGAGCGCAAATATGTGCGCAAGAAGAAGGGCGGCGCTCCGGGAGAAGTGTTGGTGGAAAAGGAAAAGGTTTTGGTCGTGAAGCCCGGATTGCCGTAACGTGGTCCGTGCCGGTATTATAAGTGCGTATTTATTTGCGCTGAACTGATCCGCAGGGCGGGCTGATAAAGTTCCTCCGGCGATTATACGCGTAAGAGTTTGGTTTGAATTTCGGGCAATAAATCGTCCATACGGCTGAAGGCGAAACACTTGTTCCCCAAGTCTTTCAGCGATGCGCCGATGTGGTAGAGCCGAATATCGTCGATGATCAGAAAGCGGTCGTGGCTACTGTTGTTTGCCAGCATTTCAATGGCAGGATACTGTAGGTTGTGCTTTTGCAGATCTTTTTGCAATGCAGGCCTGAGGAGGGTATGAAGGATGCAGTCCACGCCCCTTTTGCGTTTGCTGAGTAAGAGCAGAGTGGTTTCGTTGGCGTAATTGTCCACCAGCACAATTCGCTTGTTGGCCTGCCTGATGAGCTCGCTGACAAACACATGCGCGTCGAACAATTGTCCTTCGAAGAATACGCCCTGTCGGGGTGTTTCGCCCTTCTCGAGCGCCTGCAGCACCTGCTCCAGCTTGCTGTCGGTTTGCAATTGCCTGATTTCCACACCATCGAGGCGTTGGATAATACCTTGCAGGTTGTTCAGCGTTTTACGCATGGCCACAAAGGCCTGCATAATTTGTAAGCTGACCTGTATGGCTTGGTCACTGCTTAGTACTGCAGATAACATTGATACCCCTTGCTCAGTAAACACAAAAGGCGGCGTTCTGCGTTTTGCGGTGGCAGTTTGAAACTCCTCATCTTCAGTGCCCGCTGTTGGGGTCGCAGTTTGCGACCGCAAAACCTCCCATTCCTGAATACTAAGCTGGAACCACATCTGTCCAAAATAATTTTTAGCCAATATTTGGTATATTGACCGGCCTTTGAATTGCAGAACAATTACAAAATGGTGGAAACACATTAACAATTTAAATAACGCCCCGCTGGGGCTCTGAATGTTTGTTTCCTGTTTTTACTATTAATATTTCGCCCCTCCGGGGCTTATATATATTCCAGGTACACCGGTATCGCAAGGTATCACTCAACAAGTGGAGGTTTTCCGCAACCGTTTATCACCCATACCACTAACCACAACCCAACAATGCCGCAAAAAGACCGGCCTCAAATGATGGGAGGCGTTAAACGCCGCAAGCAGACGCTAAATGCCAAGGAAGCTCCGAGGAACGAGGAGATCACCGCAGGCATTCGGCTGATTGCAAGTGTGCGCCTTTCATCATTTGCAGCCTTGATTTTTTGCTTACTTTTTCATCAAGGAAAAAGTAAGAGAAAAGGATAGAATATGGATGATTCGGTGGGGGGGGTAAAAATCAAAATGGCAAAAATAAGGCTGCTAAACACTTGATAATCAACATATTAACTTTTCAACAAAAAACGTTTTGGACAGCAGTGAGCTGGAACATAAAGGAAACTGGAAAGCGTTTTGGATTTCTTTTTACTTGCTCATTCAGCCTCTTGGTTTTAACTCCGTAAAGGGCCGCCAAATGATAATCCAACATCACCTGCAAGCCTCTTACTGTGAATATCCTGTTTTCAATATGAGACAATGTCAATTCCATATGAACACCATTTTCATCAGGTGAGCATTCATTTTGGCTTCAAAAAGCACGGTATTGAGATTATCGTTGTTCACTGTTCCGTCTTTCGCCATGTTTGGCGCGTCGGCAACTGCCAGGAGGCTGAAATAGGATTCAGATTTCTTAATGGACATATATATCTAAATAAATAACGAACGTGGTAATAACTCAGCAAATACTCAGTACGGCATACAGTAACTGAAACTTGAATCAAATATGTTGAATTTACTCAAATCATGCATTAGAAAATATGCTTGATTTAATTGAACTCTTAACCATCATAACGAATTTCTGGTGCATCTTACATGTTTAACGAATTCTTGACGAACAGCTACAACCGTAAAAAATGGCGTATGGATGCATGCCCGCAATTTGGCCCGGCTGATTATTTCATCGAGTTGTTGACACTGAGCTCGGTCCTTCCGTCCAGATCCATCACCATTTCCCCAATATTGCTTCTCATTTGCATGCTCAGTTCACTACTCATGAAATCCACCATTTGTTCCTGAATCAGGTAAGTCATTTTCCCGGGCCCTTTGGCTTTGCCTTTCATAGACATGCCTCCGTTCGCCATATCCAGATCCATATTCTGTTCGATGGTAAAGAATGCTTTGTTCCCCGAAATGGAGTCCAGGTGATAACGCATCATTAATTTACCGGAGAACTGATCCATATTAAATGGAACCTCCTGGCTGACCCAGTTGCCTACTTTCACCCGCTTATTGGGCAATTGCATGTTTTTGGATAAGTTATTGACCGTGTTCCTCAGCGCCTGTAAATCTCCCGGTCCCTGCAAGACAGAATCCAGCGTTACGGTACCCAGCGAATCCAATCTGCCGCGGTACGAAAAACGCATGTCAGCAGCCTGCCCCGGGAGTTTTTGCGGTTCACCGTTGACCTTGATGGACATTTTCTGTTCGAAGCCTGCTGTATATGTCACTTCACCTCTGCTATTCCTGTCGCCTGTGGTCATTTCCTGCCTGGCGTTCATGGTCACCAGGCTGTTCACCTTTTCTGGTGCTGCAGCATCCGCACCTTTGGGCATTTTCAAGATATGCACCTGCATTTTTGTGACCTGCGCAGTTTGTTGGGTGTATGTTTTGTTGGGCTGAAAACGTTGTACCAGCAAGACATCATTTCCTGACTGGGCGTGCAATTCATTTAAACCTATAATTGCTGCAAGTGATGCAACAGGCAGCGCAATGCATCGCGTAAGAATAGTTCTCATAAGCAAAGTCAAAAGTAATCTGAAAATTGATGGAAACATACCTGGTACTTGACACAGGGCAGAAACTTGATAAAATAAGATAATCATAAATGGCCTATTGCAGCACTGATGCCCCTTGAAGAACTTACTCCAGCACATGCACCACGCCGGTCTGGGTATAGCGACGGTTGTCCCAGCCCATGTACACAACCATCCAGGCAAACACATTATCGAAGGGTTTTCCCTGACCCATGGTACCGGGCCACTGCAGTTTCTTATCTTTGGAATCGAACACCTTTTCCCCCCAGCGGTTAAACACCATCATGTGGTAGTCGCGCACGAAAACCGGCACTGTTCCCCATACATCGTTGATTTCATCCCCGTTGGGCGTGAAGGCATCGGGTACATATAATTCCGGGGGCTGGAACAAGTAGATTTCATTGCTGTTGCTTTCGGCATTGTATCCTCCGGAAGCTTCACGGGCTTTTACCCGATAGAAGTAACCGCCCCAGTCATAGTTGAGTTTGTTGTCGCGGTAATCAAAGTCCGGATGCGGCAGCGCCACAATAGGACGCAATGTGCCGGTATCAACCCGACGTTCCAGCACATAATCCGATACCCCGCCTTTCCAGTAATCATACTCCATCCACGATAAATCAAAGTAATAAAGGGGCTTGCCTGTGGCATCGCCTTTCAGCACAATGGTACAGGCGCGGTTCGACTTATTGCTCACATGACCGCAGCGATCCAGCACGCGCACCTTGTAGCAGTAGCTTTCAAGATCCACGAGCACATCGCGGTCAGTATAGACACTGTCATCGCGGTTAGTGATGGTGGCTATCAGCTTGTAGGCTTGCTTGCCATCGCGGGTGGCCCGATAAAGTTCATAGCTGCCGAAATCCGCCTCCCCGCTGCGAAACCATACCACCTTTACTTCCTTATCATCCACCACTGTGGCGGTAATGATATAGGTACTGTCAATCGGCGCGTTCAACTCTTTTTGGGTACAAACTCTGAAGCCCCGGTCTGTCAATACACCGCAGCTATTCACACCCACGAAGTAATAGCAGTAATTACGGCTTCTCGGATTGAAGGCATTGCGGTCGGTAAAGGTGCCGCCGTTGGCATTGCGGATGGTATCCAGCGTAATGATTTTAACCCCCTCCTGCCGTCGAAGCAACAGGTGTTTCCAATATTTATGAGTAGCTGAGGCCGGCCATTGCAAGGTAACTACTCCGGTACTTTCATTCAACAGTAAACAGATTTCCCGGGGTGGTTCAACCACAGGCGGCGGCTCCACAATGATGCCAATGGTATTCCAGGTAGTATCCATCTTCGGACATCCGCGGTCATGCACGCGCACACGCAGAAAAAAGGTGTCTTTCCCGGAATGGCTGCAGTTGGTATTCCACTGCACCAAGGCCACCGAACGCCCGGCACCTTTCTGCAAGGTGAGCTGCGGGTAGGGTCCCTGCACGGAATCCCAGGCCCTTCCTATGCGTTCGATTTCCAGGTACACCGTATCCTGCTCATCCGGGTCGGTGCCGATAATGTTGAAATTGAGTGTTTCAGTAGCGGTAATGCGGTATAAGGTATCTTTTGAAACCGGCTTCTGGTTCAGGTTTTCAAAATCAATCTTGAAAATGGCATTGTTGCAGTTATCGCTGTTGTTTGTGCGGCTATATGCTCCCGGCGTGGTGGGAAACAAGCCGTTTTGCCCGCAGCCTGCGCAAACTGCCTGATAGATAATACCCTTCTTGTCGAAACGGGAGGTTCCGCCGTCCACGTGCTCATCGGCATCTACGGTGCGGGTAGATATGCCTCCGAAATAAGTTCCGTACAATAATTTATTGAAATTCCTTCCCAGCACGGCAATGTAAAAATCACTTCCATCTGTAGTGCGTTGCACGGCATTAGACGTGATGGGCATGTTTCGGGTGTTTCCGCGATTTTTTTGTGATTTAGGCACATTGCTGTTCGTAGCACCACCCCAACCCGATACAAAAATCCGGTCACAGCGATCCACCAGAAAGGCCGACGGAGAAATATTGGGAACTTGAGTGCTGCTGCCAAATGCGGTACTCAGGTCCACTGCGCTCAGGTCAGGTGCAAAACGAGTGATAAACTGACCGCCGCCGGCATTTCCGAATACACCCGGGCTGATGTACCAGTTTCCCTCGGTTTGCCCGAAAACATAAGGCTTCCCTTTGGTATCGGTTTGCACAAAATAACATTGGTCGTAGGCCGGTGTACCAACAAAAATACCTGACTGAAACGCGCCGGTATTTCTATTTAATCTGATGAGGAATCCATCTGCCATTCCACCTCTGTTTATATTGGCGAAGGATTGAAATGCAAGCGGAAATCGTTGGCTGTTGCTGCCTCCGCTGATATACAAATCCAGATTTTGCCCCAATGCGAGGCCGTAACCTGCATCATATCCGGTTCCGCCCAGGCAGGTACTCCAGTTCAGGCGATTCAGGCTATTGTCGAAACACATCACTACGGCATCCTGGTTGCCGCTGAAGGTTTGGACCTGGTTCTTCAGAGGGAAATCGGAACTGTAGCTGGTAGAAGCCAGGTATATATTGCCCAGGGAATCGCAAAGTACTTCTCCTCGAAACTCATCAGCATAGTTGTACATCAATGGAATACCATTGGCATTGGGTAATGGCTCCCTGTCGCCCAGCATCCCATCAATCCCGGAACCTCCGGCGAAGGTGGCTGCCAACAAGGCCGTTCCGGTAGCATTGAGTTTAGCCAGCACTATATCATAATCGCCATTATGCGTTAAATCCCAGCCTTTGCCGGTATTTGGAAAATCGGAACTGCGTGAGGAACCAAGAATGACCAAATTTCCCGACGGGTCCACGATCATAGAATGAGGTTGTTCATTACTGCTTCCGCCCAGGTATGTTGCATAGAGCAAGCGCTTTCCATCGGACGAAAATTTCAGGATACCCATATCCCTGCTGCCACCATAGCCCGTGCGCGATTCCGGATCTCCACCGCCAAAACGGGGCTGATAACTGCCCATGCTGGTTGGAAAACCAAAGTCGAATACGGTACCACCTGCATAGGCATTGCCGAAATCATCATAGGTTCCGGTACACCCGAAATTATCTGCAAAAGATCCGGAATAGGTAGAAAACACCAGCACGGGATCTATGAGCAGCGGACCATGGAAACCCTTCGGTAAATTCACCTGAAACTTTACGGTATCTCCCTGCAGCCGGTATGAAGTCTCGTAGGGCATACCCGGACCCAATTCGGGATTATACACCAGGGGAATATGTTCTTCCACCTTACCCAGTGACGTTTCAATGCTTAATCGTCCTTTGAATAAAAATGGCTTACTGACTCCTTCGTATAAAAGTCCGATGCGTGAAAGATCCACTCCGGACTTGAGATGAAGGTTGTATTTCAGCGTATTTCCATCAGTACCCAGTTCCAAATCCACACCGGGGTAAAGGTTCCGCAGCCAGACTGTGGCAAAAGCTCTGGCTTTTGAAGCCCATCGTGCAGGATCATGGCCATGAAAGAAATTATAATATTCAGGCATCTGCCCAAGCCCTTCATTTTGGGGGCTTTTATTGGCATTGCAGAAGCGCATGCGATACGCATGCATCAACAGCGAATCGCCATCAGAAACATCCTGATGCCAGGACTGTGCTTTGGCTCTGTCGTAGCGTTGAAACACTAGAGCATCGCGCTCAACATAGAGTTTTCCGCCCTGTAAATCGGCCCGGTACAGTACTTGTTCAGGCCATTGTCCAAGGTTCTCGACAAAGCGCAACTGGGCCTGCAACGGTAAAACGCAGCCTATGGCCAATGCAGCAATGAGGTTTCTGAGAATCACAACCTGAGCGGATTTAACACAAATTTAGGCAAATTTGCCACCTGATATTTATGCGAATCCTGTTCTTCGGCACCCCGGAATTTGCGGCTTGCAGCCTGCAGCTTATGATTGAACGAGGCTTTCAGGTTGTAGGTGTAGTGACAGCGCCAGATAAACCTGCCGGCCGTGGATTAAAAGTTCGGGAAAGCGCAGTAAAACAGGTTGCATTATCATACGGGATTCCCGTTTTGCAACCGGTGAATCTGAAGGCTCCTGAATTTCAGGAACAATTAAAGGTGCTTGCACCGGACCTGGGTGTTGTGATTGCGTTCCGCATGCTTCCCCAATCGGTATGGAGTCTCCCTCCGATGGGAACCTTTAACCTGCACGCTTCCCTGCTACCTGATTACAGAGGGGCCGCTCCGATCAACAGAGCGCTGATGAACGGGGAAAAGAAGACCGGAGTAACCACGTTTTTCCTGAAACACGAAATAGATACCGGCGATATCCTGTTGCAGGATTCCCTGGAAATACTGCCTGACGAAAATGCAGGAAACTTGCATGACCGCCTGATGCATCTGGGCGCAGACCTGGTGATATGCACTCTGGAAGGCATCCGTAGTAAAAGCCTGAATCCGAAACCACAGGAAGCACGCGGCACCTTGCATGCTGCCCCAAAGATATTTCCGGAGGATTGCCGCATCAACTGGGACCTTGACTGCGCATTAGTACACAACCATATACGCGGATTGGCACCGATTCCTGGAGCCTTTACCTCTTATAAAGGCATGCACGTTAAAATTCTGGAAAGTCGTGTCCTGCCTAAAATGAACGCTGAACCGGGAAGTTGGTACAAACCAGGCCCGGGAAGAGTGGCCGTGGCGTGCAAAAGAGGTGCCATTGAGGTACTGATGTTGCAGCCGGAAGGAAAAAAGAAAATGGCTGCTGCTGACTTTGCCAATGGTTGGATGCAGGTCGTCTGACCGTTTTTTCTGCCCTTCCTTCGAAAATATTTTTATTTTTTTATTACGGAAATTTGGATTTGTGAATTCATTTTTTCTAACTTGCTGATTACAAATCGCAGTCAGCCTATAGATAAACCCTTACCACAGAAACTTTACGTCGAAGTTCCCCTGTAACCGAACTAAACAAAGGAGGGTTTAACTATGCACACAAACTTGATTCCCGACCAGAGGCTGGTGATTTCCTATCTTGAAGGAAATGAAGCCGCGCTTGAAATGCTCATCAGGCGGTACAAACAGAAGGTAATGACCTCCATTTACATGCTGGTGCACGACCGGTATCTTGCGGAAGACATCTTTCAGGAAACCTTTATTAAAGTGATTCACTCGCTCAGGCAAGGGAAATATCAGCATGAAGGAAAGTTCTTGCCCTGGGTAATCCGAATTGCACGGAATCTATGTATTGACCACATCCGCAGGCGCAAGAAGATGCCGGCCATTACCGACAGCGAAGGCAAAGATGTGTTCGGCTACATTAAGGTGGATGAACCCAATGCGCAGGATCGCATAGAATTCAATCAAACCAACAGCCTCTTGCTTTCCCTTATTGAGAAGCTTCCCGAGGAACAACGTGAGGTGCTGATACTTCGGCATTACGGCGATCTGAGTTTTAAAGAAATTGCCGATTTGACCGGTTGCAGCATCAACACCGCTCTGGGCAGAATGCGCTATGCCATCCTCAATTTGAGAAAAATGATGGTTTTTGCGGAGCAAAGGCAATAATGGAATGATTGCGGCGTTAGCAAGATTTTAACGCCTATGCATCAAACCATTACACAGGAAGACATTATTCGCTATACCTACGGAGAAACTGCTGAAGAGGAAACGGTGCTCATTGAACAGGCGCTGGCTTCCAATGAACAGTTACAGGATTTTTATATTCTGATGAAGCAGGTGGCTGATGACCTCAATAACATGAAAATGACTCCGCATCCAACAACGGTCAGGATCATTCTGGAGGAATCGCAGGACAGTTCGCTGGAAATCAGCAGTTGATCTGAGTTGCCCGATATGAATCTGCGATAAATCAACCTAAAAAAGTGCATTGCATGTTTAAATGGACTTTTTTTGAAGCTTCATTTGAATCATCCTTATGGCGAACCACAGCTCTTTAGCATCCATACCAAAGCTGGATTTATCCGATTTTCTGAGCAATGACACCGCTCGTAAAGTCCATTTTGTACAAGAATTAGGAAAAGCCTACGAAGACATAGGATTTGTAGCCATTCGCAATCATGGTGTGGATCCTGACATGCTGGAACAGCTTTATGCCGATGTGAAATCGTTTTTCGCACTGCCGGAATCCGTAAAACTAAAATACGATGATACCGAAGGCGGCGGTCAGCGCGGCTATACCGGATTTGGCAAGGAGCACGCAAAGGACCGCAAAGCGGGCGACTTAAAAGAATTCTGGCATTTCGGTCAGTATGCTCCCGAAAGCGACCCATTATTTTCATTCTACCCGCCGAATAAACAAGTTGCGGAAGTTCCGCGGTTTAACGACAGCGGCAAAGCCATTTATCAGGCGTTGGAACACTGTGGTATGCAGATGTTGCGTGCCATAGCCCTGCATCTGAATCTGGAAGAACATTATTTCGATAACAAAGTGCGCTATGGGAACAGTATTCTAAGGCCCATCCACTACCCTCCTATCACCGGCGAGCCTAAAGACGCCATCCGTGCCGGCGAACATGAGGATATCAATCTGATTACGCTACTGGTAGGCGCCAGTGCAGACGGGCTGGAAGTGCTGGATAAAAGCGGTAACTGGGTTCCGGTTACCGAGGTAGAAAACCATATTGTAGTCAACGTAGGCGATATGCTCCAGCGTCTCACCAATGACCGGCTGAAAAGCACGACACATCGCGTGGTAAATCCACCACGTGAACTCTGGAATACCCCTCGCTACAGCATTCCTTTTTTCCTGCATCCCAGACCTGAAACGCGACTCGATTGTCTGCCTTCCTGTATTGATGCGCAGCACCCAAAGAAATATGCAGATTGCAGCGCCAATGAGTTCCTGATGGAACGCTTACGTGAAATCGGACTGATTAAATAAACCTTACTAAGGAAGAAACAAATTCTTCAGCTCCTGGGCTTCGTCCGGCTTCATTTTACCTGCCAGAATGAGGCGCACTTGACGGCGCCTGAGCGCTCCATCGAAACGCTGTTTCTCCAGTTCGCTTTCGGGCATTAATTCGGGAACCTTTACCGGTTTATTCCTGCTGTCAAGCGCCACAAAGGTGTAATATGCCTCATTGCAACGCACAATTTCGTTGCGTGGGATATTTTGGGCAAAAACCTCCAGATATACCTCCATACTGGAATTAAAAGCTCGTGAAACCTGCGCCTGGAGGGTAACAACATCGCCCAGATGTATGGCTTCTTTGAATGAAACGCTATCGACAGAAGCCGTCACCACTATCTGATTGCTGTGCTTTTGTGCAGCAATAGCAGCACAGATATCCATCCAATGGAGCAGCCGTCCGCCCATCAGATTTCCCAAGGTATTGGTATCGTTGGGCAGCACAATTTCGTTCATGATGGTGAAGCTGTCCGACGGAGTTCTGCGATGAGTATTCATGGAATATTGGGTACAAAAATAAAGACCGGCACGAGGCCGGTCTTGAGAATTTCATCAGGAAACAGTTCCATTAAGCTTCAGCGTGCACCACTGAAACGAAAGATCTGTTATTTGCGCCTTTGTGGAATTTCACTACACCGGGGGTGAGTGCAAACAAGGTATGGTCTTTACCGATACCCACGTTGATTCCTGGATGGTGTTTAGTACCACGCTGGCGAACAATGATGTTGCCGGCGATTACCTTCTGACCACCGAAAATTTTCACGCCCAAGCGTTTGCTGTGCGATTCGCGTCCGTTTTTACTACTGCCTGCGCCTTTTTTGTGTGCCATGTCTTTATATCTTTAAGCGTTAAGCCTTGATGGATTCAATTTGAATGCGGGTGAACTGCTGGCGGTGTCCACGTTTTACAGCATAACCTTTACGCCTTTTCTTTTTAAAGACCAACACTTTGTCGCCTTTAACGTGGCTAAGCACTTTGGCTTCTACACTACCTCCGCTGATTAAGGGCGTACCCACTTGGGTTTTGCCGTTATGCTCCACAAGCAATACACGGTCGAAGGATACCTTGGAACCTTCTTCCGCTGCCAGCCTGTGAACATAAATGGACTGATTCTCAGCCACTTTGAACTGCTTGCCTGCTATTTCTACAACTGCGTACATGTCCGAAAAATGAGGGCGCAAACTTAGCACTTTTTTATCCATAAATCAAAGCTTCAGGGGAAATTCCCAAATTCTCTTCCAATAAAAAGACAGGTGGTAGCGTTTTACATCATCATGCCGCAAATTGTGGAAACATTCAGCTTCCCGAAAAACGGCGGTGCTTTACTTTTGAACTGCGATGTTATTCCGTCGAATTCACATGCTCTTCCTGGCCGGGCTGCCCACCCTGCTTCAAGCTCAGGATACCATTAACAGAATTGACCCCATCGGGGTTCAGGTAACTTATGAGCCCAACCTGCGCGATGCCCGTAAGATTGACCTCACTCCTGAAACGGAGAAACGTCGCTTTGAAGTGCCGCGTCTGGAATACTCCATCTACCCTGTTCAATGGGATGCGCGCAGGGTGGTGAAGGTGCAGCCTCCTTCCAAAATTAAAATAAACGGAGACAGTTCGGGTACGCCCAATTATGCCAAGGCCGGATATGGGTTGTACAACTTCAAGCATTTGGGTGTTTACCTGGCTAATCGCCCAAATCCCAAGTATAGCTACGGTGTGAAATTGCATCACCTCAGCGCTGACCAGAATAACAGCAGTCGCGATTTCTCGGACAATTCCATATTGCTCAGCGGCAGCCGTTTTTTCAACCGCAGCAGCTTCACAGGTGTTGTATCCTATGACCGGAACATGGTGCGTTTCTATGGAATGGATACCTCATTCAGGGCTGAAGGCGTGGAAACTCGGAAAATTACCGATGCCTGGAAATTCTCCACTCGCTACGAAAACAAGGAGCTCGGCAAAAAACCGGGTTTCTATGCCGGATTTTCTTTTCAGCAATTTGGCACAAACCTGAACCAAAGCGAATCGGAACTCAATGCTGAAGCAGGCGCCCATAAAAACCTAAAAACGGGGAGAATTGCTGCCGATTTTGGTCTGGGCACGCTGAATGTCAAGCAGGATACCAATAACCAAAACATTCTTTTCTTTGATGTGCGCCCTTCATACCGCTTCCACAAAAAGAAAACGGAAGTGAGTGCCGGCTTTAATGCCACCTACCTGGTACAGGGAAAAATTGCTGATTTCTACATCAATCCTGTGGTGCACGCAGAATATCAACTTATGCCCGATGCAGTGCGTGTATTCGGAGGCATTTCCGGTGGTGTACAGCGCAACTCCCTGAGCAGAATGAATCAAACCAATCCATTCCTGTATGACAGCATCGCGCTGCGGCAAACCTATGAGAGTTTCTCCATCTATGGTGGTGCTAAAGGGAAAATCACCAATAACAGTGAATTCAGGGTAACCCTCTCCCACCGCAATCTGATTGATATGCCTCTGTACATCAATTCCGGAGATTCCCTGAATAGTTTCATGCCGGTATATGACAACATAGGGATCACCCGTCTGAATCCGGAAGTTCGATTTGGCGTCGGAGAGAAGTTCAAACTATCGCTGAGCGGAATGCTGAACGCCTATAATCTGGAATCTGAGGCTCGGGCCTGGCAATTACCCAATACGGAATTCAAGGTTGACGCCACCTACCAGATTGGAAATAAAATTCGTATTAGCGCCTATGTACACGGTATGGGCACGCGTTATCAGCAAATCTACCTGAAGCAGAACAACCTGAAGGTGAAAGGATTTATGGACGCTAACCTCATGACCGAGTACCATTTAAGCGAGCGTTTCAGAGTTTGGCTGAATCTTGCCAATATGACCAGTAATTCCTATCAGTATTGGTATCGTTACCCGCGTTATGGATTTACAGCCCTCGGCGGTCTGGCCGTTTCATTTTAAAGAATTATCTTCGCGTATTGCATGAGTGCTGAATCATTTACATTGGTTTCGTTTGTTGAAAAACTGGTCCGCCTGCACGAATGCGTGGTTGTGCCGGGCTTGGGCGGATTTATTACCAGAGACCACAGCGCAGCGCTAAACCGATTCAACGGGCAACTCAAGCCCCGGAGCAGAACCATTTTCTTTAACGATATCCTCCGTCAGGATGATGGCATTCTGATGAATCACATCATGTCGGAAACCGGCATGGATAAAGGGAATGCAGAACAATTTGTGCAGCGTGAAGTGCAAAGTTTGCTGCAACGCTGTGCCGGTCATGAACAGCAGTCATTCGGGTCTTTGGGGTCGTTCTATCTAAACCAGCACGATAAACTGTTTTTCCTTCCTTCCGTCACGTTGAATCTGGCTGATATTGCCTACGGCTTGAAACCGGTTCAACTGGAAGCCGTGGTTGAAACGCTTACACAGGAAATCCGTAAGCCACTTTCACCCAAAGCAGTTTCCGAACCGGAGGCTGTAATTGTTGAGCCAATATCCGTTGCAACAGAAACAAGCATTCCTGCAAGCAGGCCTCGTATATGGAAGGTAGCAGCCGCTGTGGCCATATTAAGTCTCAGCACGGCGGCAGGAATTCGTATCAGCAACTACCTGCGCCAGGATTCCTCCGCACTTTTGACTGCCTCCACAATGGGCAGTGAAACAATACAGGAAGAAATAAGCCGGGAATCAAGCAAAGCCAAGATAAACATGGCACATGCCACCCCTGTAACCAAGGCTCAGCCAGCCGTTGCCGGAAAATCAGCAAGCGCTAAAAACAACGGAGACTACAAAGTGATTGCGGCCTGTTTTATTACTGAAAAGGCGGCTATAGAAGAATTAAAAAGACTGGCTGATAAGGGCATTTCGGCCTATACAGGCAGACCTTCACAAAGCGCTCTATACAGGATCATGGTTGGAGAAGCGGCCACACCCCAGGAGGCTGCTACCCTGGCTACCACCTTCACCAGAAATACCAAAATCAGGGCTCGGGTAGAACAATTGCGTTTACCCTGAGCCGATTAATGGGATAATGCGATATGGAAAGAGAAAGGAAAAATGAAGTTGTAGCCATGGCAGGTTCCTTGAGTTTTACAGGACTGCTGATTCTGGTGCTCACCCTTATTGGTTTTACAACTCCTAATCCTCCTTTCCCGGAAGTTCCGGGCGGGCTTGAAATCAGCCTTGGGGAAGCCTATATGGGCGGACCTGATGATGTGGCAGCCCGACTTGGTGGTGAATCCAGCCAGGAACAAACCGCTGCTGCGCCTACCGGTGGTGGCGATGATGTGCTCACACAGGATGACCCGGAGCCTACCGTAGTGTTACCTCCTATTAATCCCCCACGCCGCGATCGCCCGGCCGAGGTGGTACAACATGATAAGCCACAGCCTACGCAGCCTACCACTGACCTTCCCAGCATCAACCGCAACAGAAACCGGGGCAATGGGCAACAGGGTATGGAAAATGGCGACCCAAACGGAACCGGTGTCAATGGAAGAGGTGATGGTCCAGAACGAGGCAATCAGGGCGACCCGCAGGGCACCGGAGATGATCCGAACGGGGTGCGTGGAGGTTTGATTGGGAACAGCACCTTCAGAGGTACCCGGCCCTCAACAAATTTGCGTTCCCTCGGCGCTGATGGTGAAGGAAACATCATCGTTCGATTGAAGATTGACTGTAATGGTCAGGTTATTGCCATTGAAGATACCGATGTGCGCGGTAGTACTTACAACGCTGCCGACCAGGATGAAATCGCACGTATGCTGATTCGCAACCTGAAATTTACCGCAATTACCGGTGGTGATTGTCCGCAAATTGGTCAAATTACCTTCCAGTTGAGAAGAGGATATTGATCAGAAATCTGTTTTCTGTCCTTAGTTTTTTCTTCATTTCAGAAGAATAATGGAATTCAGGACTTACAACGAAGCGCTCAACTATTTGTACAGCCGGCTTCCTGTTTTTCAGCACCAGGGTGCCAGTGCATACAAGAAAGATCTGACCAATACAGTTCTTTTAAGCGAAGCGCTCGGAAACCCCGAACGTAAGTTCAAGAGTATTCATGTTGGCGGTACCAATGGAAAAGGTTCTGTTTCTAGCATGTTGTCGGCGGTGTGTATCTGCCACGGGATGAAAACCGGTTTATATACGTCTCCTCACCTGAAAGATTTCCGGGAACGTATAAGGATAGATGGTGCCATGATTGATGAAGCCTATGTGGTAAATTTCGTCAATGCAGCCATTCCACTTATTGAACGCATCAATCCCTCCTTCTTTGAACTAACCGTGGCCATGGCCTTTTCCTGGTTTGCCATGCAAGAAGTTGATATCGCTATAGTGGAAGTTGGCCTTGGCGGAAGACTAGATTCCACCAACATCATTACTCCGGAATTATCTGTAATTACCAACATCGGCTGGGATCATGCAGATTTACTGGGCCCCGGTCTGGAGAATATTGCTTTTGAAAAAGCCGGCATCATCAAACAGAACATTCCAGTAGTTATCGGTGAATGGGATGCGGTAAGCGGGCCGGTCTTCCAACATAAAAGCGAGGAGTGTAAGGCTAAGATGCATATTGCTTCAGAAAACCCTGCATGGGAAGGACACGTCTTTGAGGGCGCTCTGAAAGGCTCCTATCAGCAAAAAAATATGCGCACAGTCTGGGAAGCCGTTCGCGTGTTGCAGGATAAAGGCTGGGAATTGGACGATGATCAGGTAGCTTCTGCGCTGAACAAGGTTGAAGAACTCAGCGGACTGCGAGGTCGCTGGGACGTACTTCAACAGAAAGGTCCGCGCATTGTTGCAGATACGGCACATAACGAACCGGGCCTGAAGGAAGTGATGCAACAAGTGTTGCACAGTTCTTATGAAACATTGCACATGGTACTGGGTTTTGTAAAGGAAAAAGACCTGGAGAAAATCTTGCCATTGTTTCCCAGAAATGCCCGCTACTACTTCTGCAAACCTGCGCTGGAACGCGGATTAGATGCGGCTGTTCTTCAGGAAAAAGCCGCCGCTTTCGGCCTGGAAGGCCTGGTTTATAGCGGCGTGGCCGAAGCGGTGCAAGCTGCCAAAGAAGCCGCAGGCAAAGATGATTTCATCTATATCGGAGGCAGCACTTTTGTAGTCGCAGAAGCTTTATGAAAAAAGAAAGCCGGTTCCAAACGGCAACCGGCTTTCAAGGAACTCAGATTAATTCAATCAGGCAGAGGCTTGCTCCTTAGGCGCAGCCGCCTTTACTTCGTCGTTCACTCCACTTGCAAAGCCCGCGAAGTTTTCATTGAACAAACGTGCCAGATGATTGGCTTTAGCGTCGTAAGCCGATTTATCTTCCCAGGTATTTCTGGGATTCAGCAATTCAGAAGGAACGCCTGGGCAGGTAAGTGGCATGCTGATGCCGAACACCGGATGATTCTGGTATTCCACTTCTTCAAGTTGGTCATTCAGTGCCGCGGTAATCATCGCGCGGGTATAAGCCAGCTTCATGCGTGAACCTACACCATAAGGACCGCCGGTCCAGCCGGTATTCACCAGCCATACACGAATATGCGGATGCTGGTGCAGTTTTTCACCGAGCATCAGCGCATATTTTCCGGGATGCAGCGGCAGAAAAGCCTTTCCAAAGCATGCGGAGAAAGTAGCTTGAGGCTCTGTAACACCAGCCTCAGTGCCTGCTACCTTCGCAGTATAGCCACTGATAAAATGGTACATAGCTTCACCGGGAGTCAGGCGGCTGATGGGAGGCAGCACACCAAAGGCATCGGCTGTTAAAAAGAAAATATTCTTAGGTGTTTTTCCGGTTGATGGTACTGCCGCATTGTCAATATGGTTGATGGGATAGGCAACACGAGTATTTTCGGTAACAGAAATATCGTCGTAGTCAACGGTATTGGTACCTTCAATAAAACGAACGTTTTCTACCAGAGCGCCATGTCGGATGGCATTCCAGATCTGAGGTTCTTTTTCTTCAGTAAGGTTGACACATTTCGCATAACAACCGCCTTCGAAATTGAAAATGTCGTCGTCAGACCAGCCATGTTCATCATCGCCAATCAGTTTTCTTGCAGGATCAGCGCTCAGGGTAGTTTTACCTGTTCCGCTCAATCCGAAGAAAATTGCGGTGTCACCGCGTTCACCGATATTGGCAGAGCAATGCATGCTCAGGGTATTGCGCTCCTGAGGCAGCACATAGTTCAGTACAGTGAATATACTTTTCTTGATTTCACCGGTGTAACCTGATCCGCCAATCAATACGATTTTACGGCTGAAGTCAACGATGGTGAAATTGTGTTGACGGGTTCCATCTTCCGCAGGAATAGCATGGAATGAGGGAGCCGCCAGAATCAGCCACTCTACGGGCTCATTTAAAATTTCTTCAGTGCCCGGACGCAGGAAAAGGTGTTTGGCGAACAGGTTCTGATAGGCACTTTCAGTAACGACATCAATATTCAGGCGGAATCGCGGATCTGCACAGGCGTAGGCACGACGGTGAAACAGCGTTTTGCCTTCGAGATGACGAAGCACCTTTCCCAATAAAGCATCAAACTGATCTGAACCAAAAGGCTGATTTACAGAGCCCCACCAAACGGTTGATTCGGTGTTGGCGTCTTTCACCACAAACTTATCTTTGGGAGAACGGCCTGTAAAAGCACCGGTATCTGCGGCCAGGGCACCGGTATCAGTGATAATTCCTTCTTTACGCTCAATGGCCTGTGCAACCAGTTCATCGGTGCTCAGGTTCTGATACAATTTACCTGCCTTTTGGGCAATGTGATTCAGAATTTCTGTGTTCTTCATGAATTGTGAGGGCTTTGTTAGCGCTGCAAAGGTACATTTTTATGAAGCATTGACTGTGAAAAATGATGAATCTTTGCATGTACCGTATGAAAATCAGCTACCTATTAACACGGCACGCGCAACGCAGTTTCAGTTCAGGAAGTAATAGTCTTTCCACCCCATTCA
>JAGWYC010000265.1 GCA_018969565.1 Bacteroidota bacterium
TAAAGATACGGTGCTTCAGGTTTTGGTGAAAGCGCTACCCACAGCGCGCGTAAGCAGTACAGCCTGGAGCGGTTGTGTGCCGTTTGAAGCAGGCTTGCAATTACATGATTTCTATCCGGGAAAGCCGGATGCGTGCTTTTGGCAGCCATCAGCATACATCAGCAGCCTGGGAAATGACCGCTACCGCTTTTCGGGGGCAGGTATTGGAACACATGCACTGAGTGTAATCCTGGAACGTTCCGGCTGCAGCAATACGATCCTTATTCCTGATTCCGTCAGGGTGTTCGCCACTCCGGAAGCTGCATTTGACGTGCTGCCCGGAACTATTGTGGACTGGGAATATCCTACCATGTCTTTTCGGAACAGAACTTTCTGCACAGATTCTGTAAACTACTCCTGGTACTTCCAGGGAACTTACGGTTGGCAGGTAAAGGCGTTTTCTCCTGTTGTGAATTTCCCGGCTCCGGGTGTTTATGATGTGAGGCTCCGGGCTGTTTCCGAGCATGGATGCAGCGACGAGGCTTTCAACCAGGTGAAGGTTAATCCTCCTTTGCGGTTTTTTGTTCCTGATGCATTTACCCCTGATGATAAACTTCCGCAGGAAAACAATGAGTTTAAAGTCAGCCTGGCAGAAAGTGTATTCGACTATTCACTGCAGGTGTTTAACCGCTGGGGGCAAAAAGTATTTGTGTCCGACCGCACTGAAGAAGGTTGGAACGGGCGCACTCCCGATGGTATGAACTGCCCGGTGGGTCCTTATGCCTGGTCGCTGCGCTTCAGAACGGCTTCAGGCCGGGAAGTGGTAGAACAGGGAACGGTATTGTTGCTGCGTTAAGCGCTTCTTAACCCTTAACAGCCTTCAATCGTGCATCCTTAATGCGCGACAGCAACCAGATTCCAATGATGAAAAAGGCCATCAGGATTAAGACGCTGTTACGCATATCATGGGTGAGGTGGTCCACCAAACCATAAATAAGGGTACCCAAAGCAATGCCGATTTTCTCTGTGAACTCATAAAGACTGAAAAATGAAGCCGTATCCTGAGTTTCGGGGATGAACTTGGCATAAGTGGCTCTGGAAGTGCTTTGTATGCCGCCCATGACCAGGCCTACTACCGAGCCCAGGATAAAGAAGGGGATCTCTTCTCCTTCCGGCAGGAAATAGGCGGAAAGACAAATGCCGGCCCAGATTGCCGTAGCCAATAGCAAAGAGGTCATATTCCCTTTTTTAGATGAAAGCCAGGAAAAGAACATGGCTCCCGGGATGGCGATAAGCTGAATAATCAGCACCGTAATAATCAGGTAGGAAGTAGTGAGTTTGATGGTGTCTTTTCCGAACAGTGTGGCCAGATACATAACAGTCTGAACGCCCATATTGAAGACAAAAAAGGCCAGGATAAACCGCATCAGCATACGGTCATGTCTGGCGATATGCCAGGCTTTTCGAAGTTCTAAAAAGCCTTTTCCAATGATTTCGCCCATCGTACCGCTTTTATTATTGCTTACAACAGGCAGGCGGTTAAAGGTTATTTGGGAAAACAATAGCCACCAGATACCAACCGACAGGAATGAAATCCTGGAAGGGAGGGTACCAGTCTGTTGCAAGCCAAACCATTCGGGTTTCTGTATCAGAAGGAGATTGAGAATGAGCAGGATAACACTTCCGGCGTAGCCCAGGGAGTAGCCGCGTGCGCTAAGTCGGTCGAAGCGGTCGGGAGTGGCAATATCCGGCAGGTAGGAGTTGTAATAGACCAAACTTCCGGCGAATCCGATGGTGCCCAGCATCAGGCAAAGAATGCCCACAGAAACATTAGGGCCGGTGAAGAAGTACATGGACATGCAACTCAGGGCGCCCATCCACACAAAAAAGCGCATATAGTTCTTCTTATTACCCCTGTAATCTGAAATTCCGGAGAGCAGGGGAGATAGAAAGGCAATCAGCAAAAAGGAGGCAGAAACAGCAAATTCATACAAGGCCGTATTTTTCACTGAACCACCCAGCACATTGACCAAAGCCGGGGTGGTTTCCTGGTAATAAATAGGGAAAATAGCTGTGGCAATACACAGAGAGAAAACACTGTTGGCCCAGTCGTACATGGCCCAGCCCCAAAGTGTGCGGGGTTTATTTTTTTCGAAGTTCATAGGCAGTGCAAGTGCCTGCCAAGATACATCAATCAGGCCGCCAAAGTAGCGTTGCGGTGTTTTTTCCACTGCTCCTGAGCGTCGTGCAGGCTGATGCTCAGGGTTTTCTTCTTCATACCGGGCGCAGCATACATGAAGTCCATCATGATGACCTCGCAGATGCTCCGCAGTCCGCGGGCGCCCAGTTTGTAGGCGAAGGCTTGGTCCACTATGAAGTCAATTACTTCCGGCTCAATGTTCAACTTGATGCCATCCAGTTCAAACAGGCGGATATATTGCTTGATGAGCGCGTTCCGTGGTTCGGTGAGGATGCTGCGCAGCGTATCCTTATCCAGCGATTCCATGGTGGTCAGAATGGGCAAACGACCAATGATTTCCGGGATAAGACCGTAGGCACGCAAATCAGCGGGGCTTATATTCTTCAGCAGGCGATCTTTTTCAGCTTCCGGTAATCCCTGGGCGTCTTTTTTAAAGCCCACCTGTTGTTTGTTCACCCGTCGGGCAATGATTTTTTCGATACCCTCAAAGGCACCGCCGCAGATAAACAGGATGTTGGAAGTGTCAATCTTCACGTACTTCTGGTCTGGGTGCTTGCGTCCGCCTTCAGGGGCAACGTGGGCGATGGTGCCTTCCAGAATTTTCAGCAATCCCTGTTGAACGCCTTCTCCGCTTACATCGCGGGTAATGGAAGGATTGTCTGATTTACGGGAAATCTTGTCAACCTCATCCAGATAAATAATGCCGCGTTCTGCTTGTTTGGGATCGTAGTTGGCCACCTGTAAGAGGCGGGAGAGGATGCTTTCCACATCTTCACCTACATATCCGGCTTCGGTAAGTACCGTAGCATCGGCGATGCAGAACGGTACATTCAGGTACTTAGC
>JAGWYC010000266.1 GCA_018969565.1 Bacteroidota bacterium
AGCGCCCACTGCTTCCGTCTGGAAGCGCCGGTGTTTCCAACGCCATTATACGAATTCCTCGCCGGTATGCTTCTTTTTGGAGTAATATGGTATATGCGGAAGCGAATCAGCGCGCCCGGACTGCTGTTCTGCCTTTATATGGTATTGGCAGGCGTGGAACGTTGGCTGGTGGAAACCATTCGCGTAAACACGCGCTATGAATTCATAGGGATGGATTTCTCCCAGGCGCAGTTGATCTCTGTATTCTTAATACTGTTCGGAAGCCTTGGCGCATGGATGCTGATTCGGCGTCACCGCACTTTGAATTCAGCCTGATGGCACGGCATTTGAAAACTTCTTTATGATGAAAACGCTGCTGCTGTTGTCAGGATTTTTTACGTTCAATCTGGTTCAGGCGCAGGTTCAGCCACGCGATTCAAGCCGCGCCAAGGTAGAATGGGAACTGGTGAATGGCGATAGTGTGAAGGTGGTGGAACTCGACGAAGTGCTGCGCCGGGAACGCTACGATTCCATGGCCAGGGTAGAGTATATGCGTCTGGTGCGCAACGTGAAACGAGCCATGCCCTATGCCAAAATGGTGGCGTATCAAATGCAGATGCTGGAAGACAATCTGTCGCGCATACAGGGCCGTCGTGAGCGGAAACGCTTTATCGCGCAGGCCGAACAGGTACTAAAACAACAGTTTGAAGCCAGCATTAAAGACCTGTCCATCAACCAGGGTAAAATTCTCATGAAACTAATTCACCGGGAAACCGGACAAACTACCTGGGAAGTCCTGAAATCCTATAAGGGTGGGGCATCCGCCTTTTTCTGGCAGTCGTTCGGGGCCTTTTGGGGCCATAATCTGAAAGATGAGTGGGATCCGGTGAGCGACTATAAAATCGAGTTCATCATAAAGAACTATCATCTGGAGTAATCCGCTCCCGATGCCGGTAATCGAACCGGCGGTACGGATCTTCTTCTTCAGATTCCTGTTCTTCTTCTAAACTTGATTTTGGATCTCTGGGTATGTGTTTTCTCAGCAAAAATGCGGCAATGATGCCTGAAATTAAACCGGATAAATGGCCTTCGTAGGATACTTCAGGATTGGCCGGCAACAGGCCCCAGATAGCGGAGCCGTAATATAATAAAACCAGCAGGGTCAATACGGTATAGGCCTGATTGCGGCGCATCAGCGCCATGGCCGGAAACCAGGCAATTAAGCCGTAAACCAGTCCACTGGCGCCAATATGCCATGCCGGACGGCCAATCAGCCAGAGCAGCGCGCCGCCGCATAACCACATGATCATGATGGCACGTGGCAATAATCCGGGTGCGAATAAGGCCAACAGAAAACTCAGGCAAAACAGCGCGAGCAAATTGCCCCATAAATGTTCTGCCGAGCCATGAAACATGGGCATAGTGATGATTCCACTCAGCGATGTGATTTCGCGGGGCATCAGTCCATAAGCCTCTGCCTGCAATTGAAAATGCTGCTGAGCCACCCAGCCCTGTAGGATGATGCTGCATAGCAATATGCTGCTGATGGCGGCTCTGGGGAAATTCATGGTTCCAGGCTGATGGATCCGTTTAGCCATTCCGGGTCTAAATGGCTGTTGTATTTTTGATAGAAGCGAATGGCGGGCTCGTTCCATTCCAGTACCTGCCATACCAGTCTGCTGCATTGCTGCTCCTTGCCATAGGCCAGCACGTATTCGAACATTTGTGCCCCTATGCCGGCTCTGCGGTGCTCCGGTTTCACGTAAAAGTCTTCCAGATAAAGACAACGTCCTTTCCAGGTGCTGTACCGAAAATACCAGATGGCCATGCCGATAACTTCACCTTGCAGTTCTGCCACGGCGCATCCGAACCAGTTTTCCTCGCGGCCAAAACCCTCAGCCAGCATGCGCTCCGGGGAATTACTTACTTCCTGAGGAGCGCGTTCGTACTCAGCGAGCTCACGTATGAGCTGATAAACAGCGTGTACATCCTCCGGCCTGGCGGAACGAATCAACAACGAAGAAGAATCCATAATGGGAATCAGCGAAGCACGAGCTTCTGGGTGAAGCTGTGTTCACCCGAGGCCATTTTCACGAAATAAAGGCCTTTGGAAAGTTTCAGGTCAGCGAGCTCGATGCGGATAGAGCCGCGTTCAATGTCCGACTGATTGATAATATGAGAAAATAATGACTGACCGATTACGTTGGTAATACTCAGTTGAACCTGTCCGCTTTTCAGGGCTGCTTCACTGAAGTTGACTACCACATAAGTTCCGTTAACCGGATTGGGAGAAATAGAAAAATGCAATTCGCGACCATCCCCGGGGCCTGCACTTTGACACAGCGCCTTTTCCGATGCAAAAAACATCAAGGCGATGAGTGAAAGGTATGTGGCAAGGCGTTTCATTGCTTAGCGCAAATATAAATAAAAAAGGGCACTATACAAGTGCCCTTTTTTATTTGGTTTCTGATTACTCTTAGTGAGCAGCAGCAGGAGCAGCGGCAGGAGCAGCAGGAGCAGGAGCAGTAGCGCTGTCGTGCTTGGTAGTGTCTACTGCAGCAGGAGCAGGAGCAGGAGCAGCAGCGCTGTCTTTCTTGGTGCTGTCAGCGTTAGCTTCGCCAGATTTTCCGTTGCAAGCTGCGAATGCAAATACTGCGATGGCAGCCAGGGTGAAATAAGTTTTTTTCATCTTGTTTTTCCTTGTTTGAGTGCTGCAAATTTACGAACGGAACGGATATTTCAAATAGTTGCGAAAAAAAATCCTTATTTCGATGAAAAAAAACGTAAGTGGTTGATAGTCAATGGGTTAAAAATATTTTTTCTCAAAAAAAGACCCATGAAAAGCCAAAATTCTCCCTGTTTTGTTTCTTGTTTGTGACGAAAATCAAGGTCGCTGTGGTGGGTGCCGGAATTGCCGGTCTCGCTTCTGCTATACGCCTGCAGCGCAAAGGCTATCAGGTTCATGTGTTTGAGTCGGGTTCGGTTCCCGGTGGTAAGATGGGTGAACGCTTTCTCGGCAAATACCGTTTTGATACAGGCCCT
>JAGWYC010000267.1 GCA_018969565.1 Bacteroidota bacterium
ATTTCAGGTCGGGTTCCATATAGTTGCCTTCGGCCCATTCATTCCAGGAACGCAGGAATATCAGACGGCTGCCCTCCGGTTTTTGCATGGCCAGCGATAATACCTGCTGAACATGCTTCCTGAATACCGCAGGGCTGGAATGTGTGAAAATATGTCCTCCTCTTCCGGAGCGCGGCGAGTGGTCCCAATTAGGGTAAATACTGGGATAACAGTCAGGTCGCTTGTCTTCCGGCCCGATGAAATATTTATAATACTTCCTGTAGTCAACAATACGGCCGCGCTTGAGATATAATCTGCTGAACTTGGTAAGCATGCGCTCAGGAAGTGAATACTCATGCTTCATAAAGTTAAATAGCCGGATTACACTAACTGCATCAAAACCCTTGGCAAGGAGTGTGTCAATCTCTCGCTCATCCTGGCAGTTGGCAATAAAGTGGATGCCCTTAAGATTATTTTCCGCAGCCAGTTGCTGCCAGAAGCGGATAAAGTAGCTAACATCGAAATCCTTGGTGCCATGGATGAAAAATACGGGCTTGTCATCCACCCTGATATACCGCGGATCGCGAAAAGCCTTCAACACAAATGCAAAATGCAGGCGGTAATCCTCATCTCCGGGGTATTCCTGCCGGATGAGCATTTTGTTGGTGCCGCCTTTTTTGAATTGCTTGTCTTCCCAACTGTGGTTGGCCCAGCCCAGACAAAAGGGAAAATCGGGCTTACCGCTTTCCAGCACTTCATTGAAGGGTCGTTCCAGAAGGCGCTTTCCATGGCCAAACCAGTAATGCCAGTAGCAGAACCCTTCGATGCCGTAAGCGCGGGCCATAGCTGCCTGTGCTTCGCGGCTTTCCGGCAGGCGCAGGTCGTAATAACCCAGATCTGCCGGCACACGCGGCTGGTAATGTCCACGGAACAAGGGTTTGGCCTTGCCTACATTAGTCCATTCCGTAAAACCTTTTCCCCACCACAAATCATTTTCAGGAATCGGGTGAAACTGGGGCAGGTAGAAGGCAATAACGCGGGGTTTCTGCACGGTCATGGTTCAATTGGAGAAGAATTTTGATTGAAGCGCCTGCACATCCTGCAGGGTTTGAAGCGGAGCATAGATGCTGTCCAGATGCCTGCGGATTTCTTCGTCGCTCAGCCTGTTCAGGTCTATTTCCATCAAGGCTGCGACCACTTCAGGGTTGTGGCGCATTTTAATCAGGCGAGCCGGATTCCCTCCCACAATGGCATAGGGTGGAACATCTTTGGTCACAATGGCTCCGGCAGCTACGATGGCACCTTTTCCAATGCGCACGCCTGACATGATGAGGGCATTGGTACCCAGCCATACTTCGTCGCCTATGACAATAGGTCCGCGCACCAGCGCATCGCGGTTGGAACGCTGTACCAGCCTGGAGTAAAACGGGAAGGTAGTATAAGTGTTAAGCTGGTGGTTCACACCCATCAGGAATTGCACGCCCGGAGCAATAGATACAAAATTTCCGATATGAAGTTGCTCTCCTTCCTGCACAAACAGACTCTGTACATTGAGCATACCGTAGGTGCCGCGGCCCACATGCACGTTTTCCAAAGGAAACATCCGCTCGCCGGGCACGGTATCGTTATGCGGGTTGCGTTTACGCCACGTTCGGTTGAAGCGGTTGCGTTCGGCCTGCCGCAGCAGGGTCCTGATTCCGGGTATCCTGTTGGCGATGCTGCGAATCATGGTTTTTTCTCGGCCCTGATCAGGGCTGTGCTGAGGCGTTTTCCCCAGTAGATATAGCCGGGGTTGAAGCTGGTTTGGAAGCCTGCTTCACGGAAGATGCCGCCGATCACCTGTGGGTCGTCCGGACGATGATACACCGTAACGGAAGCGCGCATCTCGGTGTTCTTGTGCAGCAATGCTGCAGCGCCGGCCAGGGCAGTTCGTTCCCAGCCTTCAATGTCCATTTTAAGGAAGAGTCGTGGCGGCGGATTTTCCGCAAACAGGGTGTCCAGACGGATGAACTGCTCATCATCGCGGTCGCCCACATAGCGATGCACAATCTCTACTTTATGTTTCCAGGGAGCGAAGCTTGCCTGCAGGGGGGCTTGCCAGTAGGGTTCGTATTCAAACAGGTAAACTTTGTCCACCAGTTCAATCACATCGAGGCTGAAAATACCTTCAGCAGCGCCCACATCCAGCAGGGTCCAGCCTTTCAGCGATTCGTACGAGGCCACATAGCGGTGGGCAGCTTCAGGATCCTGTTCGGTAATCAGGCTGCGATACAGACGGCTTACCTGCTCCGGTTTCATGGCCGCAGGGAAGTAGAGTTTCCGTCCGTTGTGCATCACCCAGGGCAAACCCAGGGCTGCATCATGTTCCACCTTGATGGGAAGGGTTTTATATTTCAGCGAATAAGCTCCAGGATATGAAGTAATGCCGTGCTTGCCGATAAAGGCCAATGCTTGCTCCCGCTCGTTCAGCTTGCGGAACCATCCTGCAAAGATTTTTGAAATTCCGTTCAGCCTGACTTTTGAATGACGCAGGCTGTGGATCATCTTGCCCAGAAAAGCCTCATATAGGCGTTTCCTGAAGGCGGAAGGAAGCAGGATTCTGTACAGTCGGGCAATCATCTTAGGCGGCAGCGGAACAGTTTTCCGCTACGCGAATATACATTCGGTTTCAGGAGCTGAAGTTTGCCCGGATTCGTCCCTGTATCTTTTTCCAATAGGAGAAGAAAGAAGGGTGGAAGCCCTGTACTTCAGGCACCATCCAGTCACGGGCATGGACTTCTGCACGGTAATGGGCGTTCAACGGGTGTTCTTTGAAATGTATCGGAGCCCCTGCGGCGGCCGTGTGCAGTTCCTGAAAAGATCCCCGGAACACCTGAATGCCGGACAGGTTTTCGGAAAGGCGCAGCAGGAAATCGATGCACGGATCGCTTACCGGGTAGGCCTCGAATACTTCCGGTTCCAGCAACAACACGCGGTTGGCATCCATGCCGGAACACCAGGCCGGGTCCATGTTGTAGTAGTTGTACACCAGCAC
>JAGWYC010000268.1 GCA_018969565.1 Bacteroidota bacterium
CGCCACAACGCCGACTTCAGCATCGTGCGCGCCTATGTCAGCCCCGATGGAAAACCTGCGGCTTACAGCCCCGATAATGTTCCTTTCAAACCCGCAAAACACCTGAAAATCAACGCCAAAGGCACCAAAGAAGGCGATTTTGTGTTCATCATGGGATACCCCGGCCGCACCTTCCGCCACCAGCCCTACGAGTTCCTTCGCTACCAGCAGGAATGCATGCTTCCGGCGGTGAGCAACTGGTTCGGATGGCAAATCAACCTGATGAAAAAGCTGGGTGAAAACAACAAGACCCGCTACGCGAACTTCTACGACGATATCCAGGGACTGAGCAATACCGAAAAGAACTTCCGCGGCAAGATGCAGGGGCTGCGCCGTACCACCCTGCTGCAGGACAAACAGGCTGAAGATGCCCGCCTGGAAGGCCTTACCCAGACCGCCCCGGAGTGGATGAAATACGACAAGCTGTTCCCCGAAATCCGCGAGACCTATCAGGCCCGAATCGGGGAATTTCCGCGGAACTTCCTGCTTCAGCGTCTGGTTAATGATGTACCCCAGTTCTATCTGGCGGTAATGCTGGCCCGAGGCAAAAAAGAATACGCCACCCATAAAGACAAGCTGGCCGAACTGCGTAAATCCCTGCTGGAGGAAGCGAACAAAGCCTATCGCATAGAAGATGTGGAGTTTGAAGAGCTCTGTCTGAAAGAACTACTCCAGCGCTGCGCCATGCTGCCCGCCGGATTACGTCCTATGGATTTTGACCGTATGGGCAATGTAGATGCATGGTTTGCCGCCTGGAAGAAAAAAACAAAGCTATCCGATACCGCTGCCATGATGGGTATGCTGCGCAACAGCCCTGCTAAATTCCTCGCCTACAAGGACGGCCTTACAGAATTAGCCGCAGCCCTGCTTCCCTTGCTGATTCAGATAGAACAAAACGACGTGCAGCGCGACAACCTGCTGCGCTCCCTCCTTCCCCGCTACATCGAACTGAAAGAGTTTGACCGCAAGGAGGGCTTCACCCCGGATGCCAACGCCACCCTGCGCCTTACTTACGGCAACATCAAAGGATACAGCCCCAACGACGGTGAATGGAATGCCCCCTATACCACCCTGGATGGCGTTTTTGAGAAAGCCAATACCCAGCACGACTACAGCCTCACCCGCGAACAGGCCGACAAGCTCCGCGTGAAAGATGTGCCGCCCATGTTCAAGAATCCGCGCACAGGCAAGGTGGTGGTGGCCTTCCTGTACAACCTGGATACCACCGGCGGAAACAGCGGCAGTCCGGTGCTGGATGCCGACGGCAACCTCATCGGTGTGAACTTTGACCGCGCCTGGACCGCTACCCTGAACGACTTCGCCTGGAGCGCCGAATACAGCCGCAGCATCGGCGTGGACATCCGCTACGTGCTTTATGTGATGAAATATGTAAGCGGCGCCGACCACGTGATTTCGGAGTTGGGCGTAAGCATCTGAACACTGAAATTTGCAGCGACCATGTTAGATAAATTCGGCATTGCGAAGCGCATCGCGCGTGAGTTGAAAGACGGTTACTATGTGAACCTGGGCATCGGCATACCCACCCTGGTGGCCAACTATATTCCCGAAGGTGTGGAAGTGGTGCTGCAGAGCGAAAACGGTCTGCTCGGCATGGGTCCTTTTCCTTTTGAAGGAGAAGAAGACCCCGACCTGATCAACGCAGGCAAGCAGACCATCACCACGGCCACGGGCGCAGCTTTTTTTGATTCTGCTACTTCCTTCGGCATGATTCGCGCCGGCAAGGTGGACCTCACGGTTCTGGGCGCTATGGAAGTGAGCGACACGGGCGATATCGCCAACTGGAAAGTTCCCGGCAAAATGGTCAAAGGAATGGGCGGCGCCATGGATCTGGTGGCTTCCGCGCGCAACATCATCGTGGCCATGATGCATACCAGCAAAGACGGACAGAGCAAGTTACTGCCCGCCTGCACCCTGCCCATTACCGGCTTGGGCTGTGTGCGCAAGGTGGTTACCGAACTGGGCCTGTTCGACATCACCGAACGCGGCTTTGAACTGAAGGAAATCGCACCCGGCGTAAGCATTGATGAAATCCGCGCGAAAACCGCCGGCAGGCTGGTGGTGGAAGGCGATATCCCAACCATTGAAGCGTGAAGAACCTGTTGTTTTCCGCAGCCGTCTTTGCCCTGATGTCCTGCGCGGCAAAACAGGCGCAGACAAACCCGGGCAACAACGAATCCTCCGGGAACGGCGCGGTAAAACCCGCAATTATTCCGGCAACGAAGGGTTGCATTGACAGCAGCAAAATCAACCCGAATGCCATTTGTACCCGTATTTACCTGCCGGTATGCGGCTGCGACAGCGTCTCCTATGCGAATGCTTGCGAGGCCGAAGCTTCCGGAGTTACCTGGTGGCGACCGGGGGAATGTGATTCTTTAAGGAAGAAGTGGTAAGTGCTTGAAATAGGTTGACCGTTTGAAAAGAGCGAAATGAGGCCAATCCCCCCTGTCGTTCGCAGAGCTCACTTACGGGGCAAGCGTAGGGATGACATATCGGTAGCATTAAGAATTGCCCAGATAACCGAATCCCGTAGGGATGACATATCGGAAAAATTAGAAATTACCCAGATAACCGAATCCCGTAGGGATGACACATCGGAAAAATTGAATACAGCGGACCCTTTGACCTGGCTTCCCCACAGCTCATTGCTAACACTACGAGTCGCCGGACAGGTGGGTTCGACTCCGCTCACTCACCATCTCTGAAACCCTACAAATTCCTATCCCGTTCGCGCTGGGCGTTCTCTCTCTTCTTGAAGTTTCTGAAAATCAGGTACACCCCGGCAAAGACCACGCCTGTAATCAGAAATTCACTAATGATCAGCAGGATTTTGAAGTAACTGTTATCCGGTTGCATGGGGCAAAGTTAAGAAGCCGACTGTTGCTGCCTGTAAATTTCATACATGATGATGGCCGCAGCATTGCTCACGTTCAACGAATCAATAATGCCATG
>JAGWYC010000014.1 GCA_018969565.1 Bacteroidota bacterium
GATGAACAGTTGCAGCTCTTCAATCGTTTTTTGCGTTTCAGATTGGTCGAGGTAGGAAGGATTTGCATCCAGAAACTTGCAATAAACCGCCATGTAAGCGCATTCTGTTTGATGCGCGCTGTTGAAGAAATTATCCGTAAAGCTCTGAAAATGATAGGAGGCGGTCTGGTAATCTTTCATGCCATAAAAGCAGTAGGCATAATAGTAATACACAACCTCCGAGCTATCCTGACCGCGGTAATAAGGCAATAGGCTCTCCAGCAAAGGCTGGGCACGCACATAATCCTTCTTTTGGTAATAAGATAATGCAGCCTTGTATCTGGCGCTGCGGTCAGGATTTTTCAAAGCCTTTCCGTATTGACTGCAGGAGGCCAGAAAAATCAGAGCGCAAACGGTAAATGCCGGCTTCATTTTGAACCCGCGAAGATAAGCCATCTGATGCATATCTGAGTGAGCAATACAAGCGCCAATAAGTTACAGTCGAGGCTATTTCGACCTACTTGTTCAACGCCGGTCTTGAGCATGGATGAATTCATCGTGAACTTCAGAAGGAGAAATTGTAAATTTGTGGCACAAAAGCGCATTGCTTCATGAAGGATATCTTTGATAAAATCAGCGCCAGCATGGGCCCATTGGGCCGTTATGCGGATGAATCCAAGGGGTACTACATGTTCCCCAAGCTTGAAGGCCCCATTGGAAACCGTATGGTGTTCAATGGCCGTGAAAGGCTTATCTGGAGTTTGAACAATTACCTCGGGTTGGCAAATCACCCTGAAGTGATGGCAGCTGATGCCGATGCTGCTGCTCGTTTCGGAATGGCCTATCCCATGGGCGCCCGCATGATGAGCGGAAACAGCGTTTACCACGAACAACTGGAACGAGACCTGGCTGATTTCATAGGCACGGAAGATACCATCCTGCTGAATTTCGGTTATCAGGGGGTGCTTTCAGCCATTGACGCACTGGTAGATCGCCACGACATCATTGTGTACGATGCAGAATCTCATGCCTGCATCATAGACGGTGTTCGTCTGCACATGGGTAAGCGCTTCGTTTACACCCACAACAATATCGACAACCTGGAGGTACAACTGCAAAGGGCCACCAAACTCGCAGAACAAACCGGTGGAGGAATCATGGTGATTACTGAAGGGGTTTTTGGTATGTCCGGAAGTCAGGGTAAACTCAAAGAAATCGTAGCGCTGAAACAGAAATTCAATTTCCGCCTGTTCGTAGATGATGCCCACGGTTTCGGAACAATGGGTGCTACCGGCGCAGGAACCGGCGAAGAACAATGCTGTATGGATGGCATTGACGTGTATTTCTCCACCTTCGCCAAATCAATGGCCGGCATCGGGGCTTTTATCGGTGCTGATAAAAATGTGGTGAAGTATCTGCGTTACAACATGCGCTCGCAAATCTTTGCCAAGTCGCTGCCTATGCCCATGACCATAGGCGCCATCAAGCGTCTGGAATTGTTGCGCACACGCCCTGAACTGAAGAACAACCTCTGGAATATCGTAAATTCTCTGCAAAACGGTCTGCGTGACGCCGGTTTTAACATCGGTGTGACCACTACTCCCGTTACACCTGTATTGCTGAACGGAACTATTCCGGAAGCAACACAGCTTACCAGAGAACTGCGCGAAGACTTTGATATTTTCTGCTCCATCGTGGTATATCCTGTTGTACCGAAGGGCGTGATAATGCTGCGCCTCATCCCAACTGCAGTGCATACCCAGGCGGATGTGGATCACACCATCAAGGCGTTCACAGTGATTAAAGATAAACTGGCCAGCGGTGCCTACCCACGCGACGAATTTGCGGCAATGAACGCTTGAGGCCTTTTGGCAACGACCATTTCAGCTCCCGTATTTTTCGGGGATGGCTGCTACAATATTCCCGCGCAGAGAAACGCGGTATCTCACTTTTATTATTGCTGATTATCCTGCTTTGGGTTCTGCCCGGCATCCTTCATCAGACGATACCACCGCCGGCCCTGAACCTTGTTCTGCATGGCGATGAAGCAGATTCCGCACAATCTCCGGCAACTGACCCGCAAGCGGATTACGATGATGCCGCGCCTCCCAAACAACGCACCTTCCATATGTTTGACCCAAACACCGCAGGTGCTGAGGAGCTGCTGGGTCTGGGTTTCAACCGGCGGTGCGTTCGGAGCATGCTGCGTTATCGCGAAAAGGGCGGTGTATTTCGAAAAAAAGAAGACTTATTCCGCATCTGGGGTATAGACTCAAATCTGGTAAAGGACCTGTTGCCTTATATTAGGGAACATCAATCGAGCATCGAGCAGCGGTACCCCGGACAAGTTTCTGATTTTAAACCTCCAAAGCAGTCAAAACCCGAACCTTTCAGGGTTGATGTGAACAGTGCAGATAGTTTTACATTGCAGCGCTTACCGGGTATTGGACCCAAGTTGGCAGCGCGCATAGTTGCGTACAGAGAAAAACTCGGCGGGTTTCACAGTTTGACACAGATGAATGAAGTTTTTGGGCTGAATCAGGAAACGCTCAATCGCTTGAATGAAGATGGTTTATGGTATTTAGGTCGTGGCGTATATAGGAAAATCATGGTGAACCGTGCAGATGCCATCAATTTGAGACATCCTTATATCAGCAGGAAACAAGCCGGTATTCTCGAAGCGTATCGAAAACAGCACGGATTATTCAGTGATTCATCTGCCATGTTTGGCATTTTGTCGTTTTCTGCGGAAGAACTCCGCCGGCTTTTTCCCTATTTGGATTTCAGCCGCTGATATAAACTGCTTAAAATCGGTAATTTCGCGGCACTTATTTCATTATGCCTTCATTCCAGGAATCAGAAAGCGTTGCCATGGTGCGTTCCATGGTGCGAGACTTTGCAGAAAAGAACATCAAACCCCACGTCATGGAATGGGATGAAAGTCAGGAATTCCCTATTGAACTGTTTAAGGAATTAGGCAAAATGGGGTTGATGGGGGTTTTGGTTCCTCAGGAATATGGCGGGGCCGGATTTGGTTATCACGAATATGTGGCGGCTATCGAAGAGTTAGCCTCTGTTTGCGGCTCCATCGGACTTTCCATGGCGGCGCATAATTCACTCTGCACAGGCCATATCATGCAATTCGGGAATGAACAGCAAAAGGCAAAATATCTGCCTTTACTGGCCAATTGTGAATGGCTCGGTGCATGGGGGCTTACAGAACCCAATACCGGCAGTGATGCAGGCAGAATGATGACCACAGCCGTTAAAGATGGCGATCATTGGGTTATCAACGGAGCCAAATGCTGGATAACCCATGGAAAAAGCGCTCAGGTAGCTGTGGTGATTGTACGCACCGGCGAACTGCTCGACTCCAGAGGAATGACTGCTTTCGTTATTGAAAAAGGTACCCCCGGCTTTACGCATGGCCGTAAAGAGAACAAACTGGGCATGCGGGCATCAGAAACTACAGAATTGCTTTTTGACAATTGCCGTGTGCATGAAAGTCAGGTGCTTGGACAGGTAGGAGAAGGGTTTATTCAGGCCATGAAAGTGCTTGACGGTGGTCGAATCTCCATTGCAGCGCTGTCTCTGGGCATTGCCAAAGGAGCTTATAAAGCATCACTGCAATATGCAAAAGAAAGAGAGCAGTTCGGACAGCCCATCGCTTCATTTCAGGCTATAGGATTCAAGCTGGCCGACATGGCCACTCAGATTGAAGCCGCCGAGTTGCTTACCCATCAGGCCGCCAACCTGAAGAACATGGGTAAAAGTGTAAACCGCGAATCTGCCTTTGCCAAGTATTACGCCTCGGAAACAGCGGTACGCGTTTCAACTGAGGCCGTGCAGATTTTTGGAGGTTATGGATACACAAAAGATTTCCCGGTGGAGAAGTTTTACCGCGACAGCAAGTTGTGTACCATCGGGGAAGGAACCAGCGAAATTCAAAAATTGGTAATCTCCAGAAGCATCTTGCGCGATTAACAAGAACTTTTTATATTTGCAGACATTTTTCGCATGATCGTTATCAACGTAAAAGAAAACGAGTCGCTGGATAAAGCGCTTAAGAAGTTCAAGAAGAAGTTCGAAAAGACCGGCGTAGTAAAAGAACTCCGCGCGCGCCAGGCATTTGAAAAACCTTGTATTCGCAGAAGGCAACAACTCATACGTGCAGCCTACCGCGAAAAAATGCAACAGGTTCAGGAAGGCTAATTCCTTCTTTTCCTATAATTTTGATTCCAGGCCATGAACCTGGAATTTTTTTTTGTTGAAGAATTCATCACCCATCTGCGTGCAGTGCGCAGATTATCGTCGCATACCCAGCGCGCCTACCGCAGCGATCTATTGTCGCTGCTGGCAAATCTGCAGAGTGAGGGCGTTCTGCACCCCGAGTCCATAGAAGTTGCTCATCTCAGGTCGTGGATGTCACACTTGATGGAAGGAGGCAATTCACCACGAAGTATTCACCGGAAGCTGGCTGCCGTCAGGACCTGGCTCGACTATCTCATCTACGAACGGAAACTGATAAATAAGAATCCGGCAGAACTCTTGCTTCCTCCAAAGCGTGCCCGAAATCTGATTGAGGTCAATGATGAAGCCTCTTTGAAACAGCTATTGCACAATTTTGACGAAGCCATTCCAGATGTTCAATTTCGTATGCTGCCCGTGCTCAGCCTTTACCTTACCGGACTGCGTGTTTCGGAGCTCGCAGCATTACGCATCAGCGACTGGGATCGTGCAGCAGGGCAGATAAGGGTGTTAGGCAAGGGCGGAAAACAGAGATTGGTTCCGGTGCATCCATGGCTGGCCCAACATTGGTCGCGCTTGCTGTTTCTCGAGGAAAGGGAAGGAGCAGCGCCATTACTGATGAATGATCAGGGAAAAGCCTATCACGTGCGCAGCCTGCACCGCCTGGTAAAAGCCGAATTGGGCGCAGTTCGGGCAAGAGGAAGGCTGAGTCCGCACACGCTGAGGCATTCTTTTGCCACCCACATGCTGGATGAAGGTGCGGAGTTATTGGCAATCAAAGATTTGCTGGGGCACGCCAACTTATCAGCAACACAAATTTACACCCGAAGCAGTTTGGATAAGTTGAAGCGTTTGCATAAATTGCTTCATCCTAGAAGCGATAACGACGCCTGAGCATTACCCCAAAAGGCGAAATGACCGTTTCTACTTGTTTCACCACCAATTACCATCATTATGAACATCCAATTTCAGGCAACCAATTTCAAGGCAGACGGAAAGCTGCTGGATTTCATCACCCGGAAACTCGAGAAACTGCAAACTTTTCACGACAGGATTCTGAGTTCAGAAGTCTTTTTGAAGGTGAACAAAGCGGACGACAAGGATAACAAGGTTGTGGAAATCAGGATGCATGTGGGTAAATGGCATCTTTATGCTGAGGAACGTGCCCGGAATTTTGAGTTGGCTGTAGACCAGGCCACTGAGGCATTGCGCCGGCAGATCAGCACGCTGAAATCCAAGCTGAGCGCACAGGGTTAAACTTTTCCTTTGCCGGTTGTGTTTCTTTAAGTCGTTGAAAATCAACGGCTGCAAGGCTATTTTTTTTCGGGCCAAAACAAATCCTCAAAAAAATCCACCTACATATTTGATGAATGTAGTTTTTATGCTACTTTTGCAGTCCTTTCGGAAAAAGGGTCTGCCTCTCTTCGAAAGCGTTCTTTGAAAGCCACCTTAGCTCAGCTGGTAGAGCAACTGACTTGTAATCAGTAGGTCGTTGGTTCGATCCCGACAGGTGGCTCGGTTCATGTGCATCCCGGTAATAAATCAGAGGTGCGCGTGAAACATTGATTTCGGGGAAATACCAGAGTGGCCAAATGGGGCAGACTGTAAATCTGCTGTCTTACGACTTCGGAGGTTCGAATCCTTCTTTCCCCACAATCAGGTTCCTGAAAGAGATATTATCTTTTTCAGGAATACAACAATGCGGGAGTAGCTCAGTTGGTAGAGCGGCAGCCTTCCAAGCTGCAGGTCGCGGGTTCGAGCCTCGTCTCCCGCTCGAAATGTGAACATTTCGGGCAACCGGAATTTCATGACCAGCCGATGTAGCTCAGGGGTAGAGCGTTTCCTTGGTAAGGAAAAGGTCAGGGGTTCAATTCCCCTCATTGGCTCAAAAACTAAGGAACTAAAACCGAATTATAATAAACCACTATGGCAAAAGAAACATTCGACCGGTCCAAACCGCACGTGAACATCGGTACGATCGGCCACGTTGACCACGGTAAGACTACACTTACCGCCGCTATCACCACCGTTCTGGCTAACCAGGGCCTGGCAGAAAAGCGCTCCTTTGACTCAATTGATGCTGCTCCTGAAGAAAAGGAACGCGGTATCACCATCAACACCGCGCACGTTGAGTACCAGACGGGCAACAGGCACTATGCCCACGTTGACTGTCCGGGTCACGCTGACTATGTGAAGAACATGGTAACGGGTGCTGCTCAGATGGACGGCGCTATCCTGGTAGTTGCCGCAACTGACGGACCGATGCCCCAGACCCGCGAACACATCCTGCTCGCTCGTCAGGTAGGTGTACCGCGTCTGGTGGTGTTCATGAACAAAGTGGACATGGTTGATGACGAAGAACTGCTGGAAATCGTTGAGATGGAAATCCGCGACCTCCTGAAGTTCTATGAATTCGACGCTGACAACACTCCAATCATCCGTGGATCTGCTCTTGGTGGTCTCAATGGCGATGAAAAGTGGGTTAATACCATCCTTCAGTTGATGGAAGCGGTTGATACTTGGGTTCCGCTGCCTCCACGTCTGGTTGACCAGCCCTTCCTGATGCCTGTAGAAGACGTGTTCTCTATCACAGGTCGTGGTACAGTAGCTACCGGCCGTATCGAGCGCGGTATCATTAAAGTTGGTGAGCCTGTTCAAATCATCGGATTCGGACAATCTATCGACTCAACCGTAACCGGTGTGGAAATGTTCCGCAAACTCCTCGATCGCGGTGAAGCCGGTGACAATGCCGGTCTGCTGCTCCGTGGTGTTGAAAAGAACGATATCCACCGCGGTATGGTTATTTGTGCTCCCAAGAGCGTTAAGCCCCACAAGAAATTCAAAGCTGAGGTTTACGTTCTGAGCAAAGAAGAAGGTGGTCGTCACACTCCTTTCTTCAACAAATACCGTCCTCAGTTCTATTTCCGTACCACTGACGTAACCGGTGAAATCACCCTTCCCGAAGGCACGGAAATGGTAATGCCCGGCGATAACGTAACCATCAACGTTGAGCTGATCCAGCCCATCGCTATGGAAAAAGGTCTGCGTTTCGCGATCCGCGAAGGCGGTCGTACCGTAGGTGCAGGTCAGGTAACTGAAATCGTAGAATAATAAAACGACGTATCAGCTCCGGGGAGGCCTCAAACCTTCCCGGGCTTATACGGGTGTAGCTCAATTGGTAGAGTAGCGGTCTCCAAAACCGTTGGCTGTAGGTTCGAGTCCTGCCACCCGTGCAAAAAACCAAAGGATATGATAGAAAGGATCCGGAACTATTTTAACCTTACCAGGGATGAACTGGTAAACAAGGTATCCTGGCCCACCTGGGGTGAGTTGCGTGAAAGCACTACCATTGTGCTTTTAGCTTCCTTCATCTTTGCTTTGGTCATATACCTGATGGATATTGGAATTGGTTCTATATTGACCCAGTTCTACAAATTATTTAAATGAGCGACACCGGATTAAATTGGTACGTGGTTAGGGCTATCACCGGACAGGAGAAAAAGGTGAAGTCTTACATCGAGAACGAATTGCTTCGCAACAAGCTATCTGATTTCGTTCCCGAAATCCTCATACCTACGGAAAAGGTGTATCAAATCAAGAATGGTAAGAAAGTGGCCAAAGAGCGCAATGCTTTTCCTGGCTACATACTCATTCATGCCAACCTGGTTGGTGAAGTAGCTCCGGTAATTAAAAGCGTTACCGGAGTTGTAGGTTTTCTGGGATCCGGAGGCAATCCTCAGCCCCTGCGTCCAAGTGAATTGAACAGAATCTTGGGTACCGCTGACGAACTGAGTCAGGGTAATGCCGAAGCCGAAGAACAGTTCATGGTCGGTGAACAAGTAAAAGTGGTAGATGGACCATTCAATGAATTCTCCGGAGTAATTGAGGAAGTGAATGATGAAAAGAAAAAAGTGAAGGTGATGGTGCTCATTTTCGGACGGCGCACCCCACTGGAATTGAATTATAACCAGGTAGAGAAGATCGACTGATTAAACAGCAAGAAAAGAAATGGCTAAACAGGTAACAGGCTTTGTAAAGCTTCAGGTTAAAGGAGGGCAGGCGAACCCCGCTCCGCCAATTGGTCCCGCTCTGGGTTCAAAAGGTGTGAACATCATGGAGTTCTGCAAGCAATTCAATGCACGTACGCAGGATAAAATGGGTAAGGTGCTTCCCGTTGTGATTACGGTGTATGCCGATAAATCCTTCGATTTTATCATCAAAACTCCTCCGGTAGCGGTGCAGCTTCTGGAAGTAAGCAAGGCGCCGAAGGGATCCGCTGAACCAAACCGGAAAAAAGCCGGTTCTGTTTCCTGGGATCAGGTGCGTAATATCGCTCAGGAAAAGATGCCTGACCTGAATTGCTTTACCATCGAATCTGCCATGAGTATGGTTGCCGGAACCGCCCGTAGTATGGGTATTTCCGTAACCGGTGATAAACCATTCTAAAGATTAAATACATGAAACTGACTAAGAAAAGGAAAGAAGCCCTTTCTAAATATGACATCAACAAGGCTTATACCATATCAGAAGCCTTTGATATTGTGAAGAAAATTTCCAATACCAAGTTCGATTCATCAGTTGACATTGATGTTCGCCTTGGTGTTGATCCCAAGCAGGCCAACCAAATGGTCCGTGGCGTAGCAACACTGCCCCACGGTACCGGTAAAACTGTGCGTGTGCTTGTACTTTGCACCCCTGATAAAGAGGCAGAGGCTCGTGAAGCAGGTGCAGATCATGTGGGTCTGGATGACTACATCGAGAAAATCGGTGCGGGTTGGACGGACATCGACATCATCATTGCTGTACCCAGCGTGATGGCCAAGTTGGGTAAACTGGGTAAAATCCTCGGTCCTCGTAACCTGATGCCTAATCCTAAGAGTGGTACTGTTACCATGGAAGTTGGTAAAGCTGTTACAGAAGTAAAAGCCGGTAAAATTGATTTCAAGGTTGATAAAACAGGAATCATCCATACATCCATCGGCAAAGTATCCTTTGACGCCAACAAGCTGTCAGAGAACGCACAAGAACTCATCAACGTGTTGCATAAGTTGAAGCCCTCAGCTTCCAAGGGAACATACTTCCGCAGCATCTTTATTTCAAGCACCATGAGCCCGGGCGTGGCTGTTGATGTGAAATCAATTCCCGGTATCTAATCCACATGAACAAACAACAAAAATCCGCTGAACTACAGGTGTTGACCGAGGCCTTAAAATCAGGCACGTTCATTTATCTGACTGACGCTACCGGTTTGTCGGCTAACGACACCAACCGTCTGCGCAGGCAGTTATTTGAAAATGGTGTTTCTATGCGTGTAGCAAAGAACACCCTGATTTCTCTGGCTATGGAAGCATCAGGAAAAGATTTCGGCACACTGCGCACCCATGCATTATCAGGTGCCACTGCCGTATTGATTTCCGAGAACATGAAGGCACCGGCTGTTACGCTGAAAAAATTTCGCGACAAGGGTGATAAGCCCAAGTTGAAAGGAGCCTACATTGATTCAGGTATCTTCCTGGGAGACGACCAGCTTACTACACTCACCGAACTGAAATCTCGTGAAGATCTGATCGGAGAAGTAATCGGTCTGCTGCAAAGCCCCGCAAGAAATGTGATCTCCGCACTGCAGTCCGGTGGATCCAAATTGGCAGGAGTTGTTAAAACCCTGTCTGAACGTTAATCACAAAAAAAGAAAAATTAAAAAAACCCGAATAACATGGTAGATCTGAAAGAATTCGCGAATCAGTTGGTAAACCTGACTGTAAAAGAGGTAAATGAGCTTGCTCAGATCCTTAAGGAAGAGCATGGCATCGAACCCGCTGCTGCCGCTGTAGCTGTTGCTGCCCCCGCCGCTGGTGGTGGAGCAGGTGCTGCTGCTGAAGAGCAAACCGAGTTTGACGTAATCCTCAAGAGTGCAGGAGCCAGCAAGCTGAACGTGGTTAAGGTTGTTAAAGACCTGACCGGTTTAGGACTGAAAGAAGCTAAAGACCTCGTTGACGGTGCCCCTAAAGCTGTAAAAGAAAAGGTTTCTAAAGCAGAAGCCGATGACATTTCAGCTAAATTGAAAGAGGCGGGCGCTGAAGTTGAGGTTAAGTAATTTCAACCCTGTCAGCAACGGAAAGACCCCGGTACAGCCGAGGGTCTTTTCCGTGTTTTTACCGGTTTTCACCAACCCATTGTATTTACCTAAAACACTAATCAATTGACAAGCACATCATTCGCCGGAAGAGTAGATTTCGGAAAAGTAAAAAGTGCCCTTGAGTATCCTGATTTTCTGGATGTTCAACTTCGCTCCTTTAAGGAGTTTTTCCAGTTGGAAACGCCTTCCGATAAGAGGGAAGAAGAAGGGCTCTTCAAGGTATTCAAGGAGAATTTCCCCATCACGGATACCCGAAATATTTTCCAGCTGGAGTTTTTGGATTATTTCGTTGACCCACCTCGTTACACCATCCAGGAGTGCATCGAAAGAGGCCTCACATACGCAGTTCCGCTGAAAGCAAAACTGCGCCTGAGCTGTAATGACCCGGATCATGAAGATTTTAAAACCATTATCCAGGATGTTTACCTGGGTAATATTCCGTACATGACCAGTGCCGGTACCTTTATTATCAACGGCGCGGAACGTGTAATCGTATCTCAGCTTCACCGCTCACCCGGAGTGTTCTTCGGCCAGTCGTTCCATACCAACGGTACTAAATTGTACTCCGCAAGGGTAATCCCCTTCAAAGGTTCCTGGATCGAATTTGCCACCGATGTGAACAATGTGATGTATGCCTACATTGACCGTAAGAAGAAATTCCCGGTTACCACCCTCCTCAGGGCGATAGGCTACGAAACCGATAAAGTCATCCTCGATATTTTCGGCCTTAGCGAAGAAGTTAAGGTGAGCAAGGCGGCCCTGAAAAAAGTGCTTGGCCGCAAACTCGCTGCCAGGGTGCTGAGAACCCGTATTGAAGACTTCGTAGACGAGGATACCGGTGAAGTGGTATCCATCGAACGTAACGAAGTAATCCTGGAACGCGATACCATCCTCCAGGAAAAAGACATAGACCTGATTATTGATGAAGGGGTGAAGTCCATCATCCTTACCCGCGACGGTGAGACTGATGTGAACTTTGACATTATCTATAATACGCTTCAGAAAGATACTTCCAACAACGGCAAAGAAGCGGTGGAGCACATCTATCGCCAACTGCGCAATGCGGAAGCCCCTGATGAAGAAACAGCACGTGGCATTATTGAACGTCTGTTTTTTAGCGATAAGCGCTATGATCTGGGAGATGTGGGTCGCTACAGGATCAACAAAAAGCTGAACCTGAAAACCGACATGGATGTGAAAGTCCTCACCAAAGAAGACATCATCCACATCATTACCTACCTCATCCAGTTGAGCAACTCCAAGGCCGAAGTGGATGATATCGACCACCTGAGCAACCGTCGTGTGCGTACCGTAGGCGAACAGTTGTATCAGCAGTTCGGCGTGGGTCTGGCACGTATGAGCCGCACCATCCGGGAAAAGATGAATATCCGCGACAACGAGGTATTCACACCCCAGGATCTGGTGAATGCCAGAACACTGTCGTCCGTAATTAACTCCTTCTTCGGAACCAACCAACTGAGCCAGTTCATGGACCAGATCAACCCGCTCGCGGAGATCACCCACAAGCGCAGGCTTTCTGCTCTTGGTCCGGGTGGTCTGAGCAGGGAGCGCGCAGGCTTCGAAGTTCGCGACGTACACTACACGCACTACGGCCGCCTGTGTACCATTGAAACCCCGGAAGGTCCGAACATCGGTCTGATTTCTTCCCTTTGCGTGCACGCGAAAATCAACAGCATGGGATTCATTGAAACTCCGTATAGGAAGGTAGATGAAGGCAAGCTGACCAATGAAATCGTGTACCTGAGCGCGGAAGAAGAAGACAACCAGACGATCGCTCAGGCCAATGCTGAAGTAGATGGAGGCGGTAGCTTCCTTACTCCGGCTGTACGTGCACGCCGCGAAGGTGACTTCCCCTCCGTGCCCCCGGAAGACCTGAACTTCATGGACGTGGCTCCGAACCAGATTGTTTCGATTGCCGCTTCGTTGATTCCCTTCCTGGAGCACGACGATGCCAACCGCGCGCTGATGGGATCTAACATGCAACGTCAGGCAGTTCCGCTGCTGCGCCCTCAGGCACCTATTGTAGGTACCGGTCTTGAAGAAAAAGTAGCCCGCGACAGCCGCACCCAAATTGTGGCAGAGGGCAACGGGGTCATTGACTTCGTTGATTCTCGAGAAATCAGGGTTAAATACGAACAGGATGAGCACGATGAACTGGTTTCATTCACCGGTCAGTTGAAATCCTATTCGCTGATTAAATTCCGCCGCACCAACCAGAATTCCTGCGTGAACCTGAGGCCCATCGTGAAAAAAGGCCAAAAGGTAAGGACAGGTCAGATTCTTTCTGAAGGCTACGCCACCGAAGCGGGTGAACTCGCCCTGGGCCGCAACCTCATGGTAGCGTTCATGCCCTGGCAGGGATACAACTTCGAAGACGCGATTGTAATCTCAGAAAAGGTAGTGAAGGATGACTGGTTCACCAGCATCCACATCACTGAATTTGAACTGGAAGTGCGCGATACCAAACGCGGTGCGGAAGAGTTGACCAATGACATCCCCAACGTGAGCGAAGAAGCTACGCGGAACCTGGATGAACATGGTCTGATTCGCGTAGGTGCAGATGTGAAAGAAGGTGATATCCTGATTGGTAAAATCACACCGAAGGGAGAAACCGAACCTTCACCGGAAGAAAAACTGCTCCGCGCCATCTTCGGTGATAAGGCAGGCGACGTGAAAGACGCTTCCCTTAAAGCGCCGCCAAGCACCGACGGTGTTGTTATTGAGAAGAAACTCTTCTCCAAAGACAAAAAAGACAAAAACATAAAGGCCAGCGATAAGTCGAAACTCACTAAGCTGGAATCCGACCATCAGAAAGAACTCAATCAGTTGAAAGAAAAACTGGTGCAGAAACTCTTCAAGGTGGTGAACGGGAAAACCAGCCAAGGGGTATTCAACAACTATCAGGAGGAACTGATTCCGAAGGGTACCAAGTTCACGGTGAAGAACCTTTCTTCCATTGATTACCAGAATGTGAACTATTACAACTGGTGCACGGATGAAGACCGCAATTCGCTGATTGTGCGCATCCTGAACAATTATTCGCTGGTGTACAATGACTTGGTAACCAACTTCAAGCGCGAATACTTTGCCATCAGCGTGGGCGATGAATTGCCTACCGGAATTCTTCAGATGGCTAAGGTTTATGTAGCCAACAAGCGCAAACTGAAGGTGGGTGATAAGATGGCAGGTCGCCACGGTAACAAGGGTATTGTTGCCCGTATTGTCCGCGAAGAGGATATGCCCTTCCTGGACGACGGAACGCCTGTGGATATTGTCCTCAACCCGCTGGGTGTACCTTCTCGTATGAACCTGGGTCAGATTTATGAAACCGTTCTTGGTTGGGCCGGAAAAGAGTTGGGTGTGAAGTTTGCCACCCCCATCTTCGACGGTGCAACCAACGATGAAATCAATAATTACATCTCCAAGGCCAAATTGCCCGCCAATGGCAGGGTTTACCTGAACGATGGTCTGAGTGGTGAGCGTTTCGATCAGCCAACTACCGTGGGCGTAATCTACATGATTAAACTGGGCCACATGGTGGATGACAAGATGCACGCACGTTCCATCGGTCCGTACTCACTCATCACCCAGCAGCCTCTGGGCGGTAAAGCACAGTTCGGTGGTCAGCGCTTCGGTGAAATGGAAGTATGGGCTCTGGAAGCATTCGGAGCGGCCAACATCCTGAGGGAAATCCTCACCGTGAAGAGCGATGATATCATGGGCAGGGCTAAAACCTATGAGGCCATTGTAAAAGGAGAGAATATCACGCAAATCGGAACACCTGAATCGTTCAACGTACTGGTGCATGAACTGCGTGGCCTCGGTCTGGAAATTCAATTTGATTAACACATGCAGAACAGCAACAGCAAGAAAACGCTAAAAATAAGAAGTAACTTTACGAAGGTTCGGATTGGGCTTGCTTCGCCTGAACTGATTCTTCAGCGCAGCTTTGGTGAGGTAACCAAGCCCGAAACCATCAACTACAGAACCTATAAGCCCGAAATGGGCGGCCTGTTCTGCGAGCGTATTTTCGGTCCCATCAAAGACTACGAATGCCATTGCGGTAAATACAAGCGCATACGCTACAAGAATATCGTGTGCGACCGCTGCGGTGTTGAAGTTACTGAGAAGAAAGTGCGCCGTGAGCGCATGGGCCACATCAACCTGGTGGTGCCCGTGGCGCATATCTGGTATTTCCGCTCTCTGCCCAACAAAATCGGCTACCTGCTGGGCATTCCCACCAAGAAGCTCGATCTGGTGATCTACTACGAACGCTATGTAGTGGTGCAAACCGGAGTGGTGGACAAGGTGAACTACCTGGACCTGCTTACCGAAGAAGAGTATCTGGACATACTCGATACCCTTCCCAAGGAAAACCAGCACCTGGATGATAATGACCCCAATAAGTTCATTGCCAAGATGGGTGCCGAAGCCTTGTGGGATCTGCTCAGCCGCCAGAATTTGGACAAGTTGAGCAGCGACCTGCGCAACCAGGCCAATACCGAAAGCTCACAGCAGCGCAAACAGGAAGCCCTCAAACGCCTGAAGGTGATTGAAGGATTCCGCAACGCCAATGAAACCGGTGAGAACAGGCCCGAATGGATGATCATGCGCATGCTGCCCGTGATACCGCCGGAACTGCGCCCCCTGGTGCCTCTGGAAGGTGGTCGTTTTGCTACGTCCGACCTGAATGACCTGTACCGCAGGGTGATTATCCGCAACAACCGCCTGAAGCGCCTGATGGAAATCAAAGCGCCCGATGTGATTCTGCGCAATGAAAAGCGCATGTTGCAGGAAGCGGTTGACTCCTTGCTGGACAATACCCGCCGCGCCAGCGCCGTAAAATCCGAAGGAAACCGTCCCCTGAAGTCGCTGAGCGATATGCTCAAAGGCAAGCAGGGTCGCTTCCGTCAGAACCTGCTCGGTAAGCGCGTGGACTACTCCGGTCGTTCGGTTATCGTGGTAGGTCCCAAGCTGAAACTGAATGAGTGCGGACTTCCCAAGGGAATGGCAGCAGAGCTGTTCAAGCCGTTCATCATCCGTAAGCTGATTGAACGCGGCATCGTGAAAACGGTGAAAACCGCGAAGAAAATTGTAGATAAGAAGGATCCTGTGATTTGGGATATCCTGGAGAACATCCTGAAAGGCCATCCTGTGCTGCTCAACCGTGCTCCTACACTGCACAGGCTGGGTATCCAGGCTTTCCAGCCCAAGCTGGTTGAAGGTAAGGCCATTCAGCTGCACCCTCTGGTATGTACCGGCTTCAACGCGGATTTTGACGGTGACCAGATGGCGGTGCACGTGCCCCTGAGCAATGCGGCTATTTCAGAAGCCCAGCTGCTCATGCTCTCTTCGCACAACATCCTGAACCCGGCAAACGGATCACCCATCACGGTGCCCTCCCAGGATATGATTCTGGGTCTGTACTACATGACCAAAATGCGCAAGAGTACGCCCGAACACCCCATGAAGGGCGAAGGGCTTAAATTCTACAGCGCCGAGGAAGTGATCATTGCGTACAACGAAGGCCGTGTAGATCTGCACAGCATCATCAAGGTAAAGGCCCGCGTGCGCAAAGGCGAAAACCAGTATGCTACCGAGTTGATTGAAACTTCCGTAGGACGTGTACTCTTCAACCAGGTGGTGCCCGCAGAAATGGGCTTCATCAACCAGTTGCTGAAGAAGAAGAACCTGCGCGATATCATCGGCGAAATGATTCGTTTTAGCGGTGTTGCCAGCACAGCCCACTTCCTTGATGAAATCAAGAATCTTGGATATCAGCACGCCTTCCGTGGTGGTCTGAGCTTTAACCTCGGTGATGTGCGCATCCCCGACGAAAAAGCCAAGATGATTGAAGATGCGCTGAATGAAGTAGAAGAAATCAAATCTACCTTCAGCATGGGTCTGATTACCAACAACGAACGTTACAACCAGGTAATTGACCTTTGGACCAGGGTAACGAACCGTCTGGCCGACAGGCTGATTCGTCAGCTTGCCGAAGACCGTCAGGGCTTCAACCCCATCTTCATGATGCTGGATTCAGGAGCCAGGGGCTCTAACGACCAGATCAGACAGCTCGGTGGTATGCGCGGACTGATGGCCAAGCCTCAGAAGAACATCGGTGGCGGAACCGGAGATACGATTGAAAACCCGATTATCTCCAACTTGAAGGAAGGACTGTCGGTACTGGAATACTTCATCTCCACCCACGGTGCCCGTAAAGGTCTGGCGGATACGGCGTTGAAAACAGCCGATGCAGGTTATCTGACACGTCGTTTGCACGATGTGGCTCAGGACGTAATCATCACTGAAGAAGATTGCGGGACCCTGCGCGGCATCAACATGACGGCCCTGAAGAATCAGGAAGAAATTGCAGAACCTTTGTACGACCGAATTCTGGGACGTACCGGTCTGCACGATATCTACAATCCCCAGGACGGAACGCTGATTGTTCGCGCCGGTGATGAAATTACCGAATACATTGCCGAGCAAATAGAGCAGGCAGGTATTGAGGAAGTTGAAATCCGAAGCGTGCTTACCTGCGAAACCCGCAGTGGCGTATGCTGCAAGTGCTACGGTCGCAACCTGGCAACAGGACGCATGGTACACATGGGTGAAGCGGTAGGCGTTATTGCTGCTCAGAGTATCGGTGAACCCGGTACCCAGCTTACCCTGCGTACGTTCCACACCGGTGGTGCGGCATTGAACATTGCTTCTGAATCAACCATCGTATGTAAGTATGAAGGTGAACTGAACTTCGACGGTGTACGTACCGTGCCAAGGGAAGTGGTAGATGAAGATACCGGTGAAAAGCGCACCGTGCAAGTAGTTGCAGGTCGCTCCGGTGAGGTGCGCGTGCTCGAGCCTAAAACAAAGGCCATCATCGTTACCTACAACATCCCTTACGGCTCCATCATGGAAGTAAAGGATGGTGCTTCTATCAAGAAAAGCGATGTGATTTGTACCTGGGACCCTTACAACGCTGTAATTATCAGTGATGTGGAAGGAACCATCGAGTTTGAGAACATCATTGAAGGCGTAACCGTTCGTGAAGAAGGTGATGACCAGACCGGGTTCTTCGAGAAGGTGGTTATTGAAAGCAGGGATAAGACGAAAAACCCATTGATCCGTGTTTTGGTGAATGGTGGCGATAACAAGGAGTTTAACCTTCCTGTCGCAGCGCACATTAACGTCAACAACGGAGAGAAAATCAGGGTAGGTCAGATTCTTGCCAAGATTCCCCGTCAGGCGCGTTCCGTGCGTGATATCACCGGTGGTCTGCCCCGTGTAACTGAATTGTTCGAAGCACGTAACCCCTCCAACCCGGCAGTGGTGAGTGAAATCGACGGCGAGGCTACCTATGGCGGTATCAAGCGTGGCAACAGGGAAATCGTTGTGCGGAGCAAGCATGGAGAAGAGAAACGTTACCTCGTTTCTCTGTCTAAGCACATCCTGGTACACGACGGCGACTTTGTGCGTGCCGGTGCTCCTCTGAGCGATGGCGCCATTACCCCTCAGGACATTCTTCAGATTGAAGGTTCTGCAGCGGTGCAGCGCTATGTGCTGAACGGAATTCAGGAAGTTTACCGCCTGCAGGGTGTAAAAATCAACGATAAGCACATTGAAGTGATTGTGCGCCAGATGATGCAGAAGGTAGAAATTCTGGAACCGGGCGATACGCTCTTCCTTGAAAATGAAATTACCGAACGCTTCGAGTTTATTGAAGAGAACGATAAGATTTACGACAAGAAGGTAGTCATCAATGCCGGAGACAGCGAAAACCTCAGCGCGGGTCAGATTGTAACCCTGAGGAGGTTGCGCGAGGAAAACTCAGCACTGCGTCGTCAGGACAAGAAGCTGGTGGAATACCGAGATGCGGTACCTGCAACAGCTCAGCCCATACTGCAAGGTATCACAAAGGCGTCTCTGGGAACGCAGAGCTTCCTGAGTGCTGCCTCGTTCCAGGAAACGACCAAGGTACTGAACGAAGCCGCCATCAGCGGAAAGGTTGACGAATTA
>JAGWYC010000269.1 GCA_018969565.1 Bacteroidota bacterium
CGAATTCCATTGGATTTGAAGTGAATTTCTGTTCTGTAGCCAATTAAAGAAAAAGCCCCGTTTAGCGGGGCTTTTTCGTGATAAGCAGGTTAATCTTCCCTTGGCGGACGAGGACCACGATCTCTGCGGTCACGATCATCACGACCTCCACGGGGGCCACCTTCTCTTCTTCCACCGTCAGGCCGTGGCGTGCGCTCGCGTTCTACAAATCCTTCGGGCTTGGGCAAGAGGGCCTTGCGGCTCAGGCGGTACTTACCGGTCTTTTTATCAACCTCAATGAGCTTGACTTCGATTTTGTCGCCTTCTTTCAACACACCTTCCATGCTTGGAATGCGTTCCCAGGCCAGCTCGCTGATGTGCAGCAGGCCGTCGCGGCCGGGCAGGATTTCCACAAATGCCCCGAAATCAGTGATGGTGCGCACCGTTCCCTGGTACACTTCACCTTCCACCGGAACTGTAGAGATACCGCGGATTTTTTCCAGCGCCTTGCGCATTCCGTCGCCGTCTTTGCTCATAATTTCAACCACGCCTTTACCATCTTTTTCTTCGATAGAAATAGTGGTATTGGTTTCACGTTGAAGCTCCTGAATATTCTTGCCACCCGGACCGATTACGGCACCGATGAATTCTTTTTCAATGACAACAACCTCAATACGGGGCACAAAGGGTTTATAATCGGCACGAGGCGCCTGAATCTCTTTCGCCATTTCGCCAAGGATATGCAGGCGACCTTCGCGGGCCTGTTTCAGGGCTTGAGATACCATTTCCCACTTCAGACCGTGGATTTTAATATCCATCTGGCAGGCCGTGATACCATCTTCAGTACCAACCACCTTGAAGTCCATATCTCCCAAGTGGTCTTCATCACCAAGGATATCACTCAGAATCGCGTAGTTTCCGCTGCCTTCTTCGGTAATCAGACCCATGGCGATGCCGCCAACCGGTTTTCTCAGTCCAACGCCGGCGTCCATCATCGCCATACTGCCGGAGCATACGGTGGCCATAGAACTGGAACCATTGGATTCGAGTACATCGCTGACAATACGCACCACGTAAGGATAATCCTTAGGCATCATCTTCTTCAGGCCGCGCAGTGCCAGGTTTCCGTGGCCAATTTCACGACGACCGGTTCCACGCATCGGCTTGGCTTCGCCGGTGCTGAAGGGCGGGAAGTTGTAGTGCAGCATGAAACGGCTGTAGCCGTGCAGCATGGGGCTGTCCAAAAGTTGCTCATCCAGCTTGCCGCCTAAGGTTACAGTAGCGAGCGCCTGAGTTTCACCGCGGGTAAATACAGATGAACCGTGGGCCGCAGGTAAATAATCGGTGATGCAGTCAATCTGACGAATCTGGGTAGCAGTGCGGCCGTCCAGACGCTTGCCGGATTCCAGAATCATCTTGCGCATACCGTAGTATTCTGCCTCGTGGAAGTACTTCTTCACCAATGATTTCTTCAGATCAGCATCTTCCAATCCTTCAAAACCTTTGAGGTATTCATCCAGAATAGCCTTTATTTCCGCACGGCGATCTGCCTTAGGCTTGCCACTTTCAGCAACTGCGCGGATACGGGGTGTGCAATCGGCGAGAACCTGCGCGCGCAACTCCTCATCGTTCACCTCATGTGAATATTCACGTACAGTTCTGCCGCCGGCCATAGCCACAAGTTCCATTTGTTTGGCACATTGAAGCTTAATATGCTCATGGGCGAACTGCATGGCTTTCAGCATATCATCTTCGCTCACTTCGCTCATTTCACCTTCCACCATGTTGATGTCGTGCATGGTTCCGGAAACAATCATATCAATATCGCTCTGTTCCAGCGCATCCTTATAGGGATTGATAACGAATTCGCCGTTAATACGGGCCACACGCACTTCGCTGATAGGACCATTAAACGGAATATCGCTCAGCATAATGGCGGTTGAAGCCGCCAGACCGGCATAATGGTCAGGCAGGATATTTTCATCAGAGCTGATCAGGTACACCAGCACCTGAGTATCCGCGTGGTAATCTTCAGGAAACAGCGGACGCAGTGCGCGGTCAATCAAACGGCTGATGAGCACTTCATAGTCGCTTGGGCGGGCTTCACGGCGGTGGAAACTGCCGGGAATGCGACCAACGGCGGCGAATTTCTCCTGATAATCAACAGTAAGAGGCATGAAGTCAATGCCCTCTTTTGCTTCGTAGTTACTTACGGCCGTGGCCAAAAGCATGGTGTTTCCCACCTTCAGCACAACGCTTCCGTGGGCTTGTCTGGCCAGGCGGCCTGTTTCAAGTTGGATGATTTTACCATCACCCGTGTCGAAACTTAGGGTATGTATTTGCTTATCCATATAAGTTGTTCCGTTTTTTTTGTACAAAAAAAGCCCCTTGAAAAGGGGCTTTTCTTACCAATAAGTTGAGAAAGTAAGGCTTTGCTTACTTACGTATTCCAAGTTCTTTAATCAGTGCGCGGTATTTGAATACATCCTGTTTTGCAAGATAATTCAACAAGGCACGACGCTTACCTACCAGCTTCACCAGGCTAAGCTCTGCGGAATGGTCTTTGCGTTTTTCCTGCAGGTGCTTGCTGATGTGGTTGATGCGCGCAGTAAACAGGGCAATCTGAGCTTCAGTGCTGCCGGTGTTTGCAGGGCCGCCACCAAACTTGGTGAAGATTTCTTTCTTTGCTTCTTTAGTCAGTTGCATTTTTTTCGGGATGCAAACTTAATACACATTCTCTGGAAAACAAATCCTGAACTGCTAATTCCTGAATCAATACGAACCATTGACCCTGCGCAGCATCCATTCCACACTCAGCAAAAGCAAAACCAGCAGCAGATACCATCCGTAATCCAGTGCATCCGTGACTTTGATTTCAGAGCGCAGCAGGGGCTCTATTTTGTTCCGTTCTTTGATTTCTGTAAAAAGCCTTAGAGATTCAGCAGCCGGAGCAAAGATGCCACCATTGTTCCGGGAAAGCTGACGCATAGCCTGCCAATCGGCCT
>JAGWYC010000015.1 GCA_018969565.1 Bacteroidota bacterium
GTTGGAGCAGTTTTATCCGGGACCTTTTGTGTTTTCCATCCTGATTATCGGGGTGATTTCTGCCTTCTTCCCCAGGAAACAGGATACCTGGATATATCACCTCAGCCTGTGGTATCTTCTGGCGGGTATCGCCTATTTCGCCCTGATGCAGCGGCAGTTTCTTTACCACGACTATTATTTTATCTTTTTCTATATTCCGGTGTTCTTTATACTCCTGCAGTTTTACCTGCGCAGCATGCGTTTTTCCGGACCTGTAGGCTGTGCCGGCTTCCTGTTGTTTGCACTTCCGTATTTGCATTATACCCATTGCAGCGAAAGGCTGGCTGAGCGTTATCGTCCCGGAAGCTATTGGGAGCAAACCTTCACGGATATTAAAACCTGGCAGGGAACAGATAGGTGGCTGGACAGTCTGGGTGTTCCCCGAAACGAACAGGCCCTGCTTACCGGATACGATCTTTCACCCAACAACCAGCTTTATTTTCTGCAGCGCCGCGGGAAGCGCTTCTACAGTGATTATTCCCCTGAAACAGTGCACGGCATCATCCTGCAGCACAACATTCGGTGGCTGGTGCTGACCGACCCGAGGGAATGGGATGTGAAGTACAGAAACGATTCCCTGTTCACCACCGAACGCGTGGGAAACAGGAATTATCTTGAATTAAGAAAAGTTAGCATCAGGCCTCGGCCATAACAGGCTTCTTTCTGGGCGCATATTTCGCGGCTTCTGCAGCAATAGCGGCTATGTGTTCCGGAGTCGTGCCGCAACATCCACCTACTACGTTTACAAATCCTTCCTTACAATATGAAGCCATCACAGCAGCCATACCCTCCGGACTGTCGTCATATTCTCCGAACTCATTAGGCAGGCCTGCGTTAGGGTAAAGCGTGGTATAAACCCAGGCGTTCTTGCTCAGCGCTTCGATATAAGGGCGCATCTGGTCTGCTCCCAGGGCGCAGTTGAGCCCAATGCTGAGCAATCCGGCATGGCTCACGCTGATCCAGAAGGCTTCCGCAGTTTGTCCGCTCAGCGTGCGTCCGCTGGCGTCAGTGATGGTGCCTGAAACCATGACGGGCGTGCTCAGTCCACGTTCTTCCTTCAGGCCGTTGATGGCAAACAGGGCTGCTTTACAGTTCAGGGTATCAAATACCGTTTCAACCAGAAACAGATCCACACCGGCATCGGCCAGCGCTTCGGCCTGCTCGCGGTATGCTTCGGCAAGGTCATCAAAGGTAACTGCTCTGTAGCCGGGGTTGTTTACGTCAGGACTGAGGCTTGCCGTGCGGTTGGTAGGGCCAATTGCTCCTGCCACATAGCGCGGTTTTTCAGGGTTTTTTGCCGTGTATTCCTCCGCAACTTCTTTGGCGAGTCTTACCGCTTCCATATTCAACTCCCGCACCAGATGTTCCATGTGGTAATCGGCCATGGATATTCGGTTGGCATTGAAGGTATTCGTTTCGAGAATATCAGCGCCGGCATCGAGAAAAGCCCTGTGGATGGAGGAGATGATTTCCGGCTGGGTGAGCACCAGCAAGTCGTTATTGCCCTTCAGTGGGTGCGGGAAATCGCTGAACCGCGCACCGCGATAAGCCTCTTCATCCAGCTTATGCTTTTGTATCATGGTACCCATGGCGCCGTCAATCACCATGATGCGTTTATTCAGGATATCTGTGATATTCTTCTTCATTGTTTTAGTAGGGTGAGGTGTTCGTTGAACAATTCAAAAACCAGGTTCAGGAAGGTGTTACTGTTTATGCTGTTGTCCTTATTCAGCAGACTCAATGCGTCTTTTTTTGCGAAAGCCGCAGGGCTTGCATGGTGAAATAAGAGCAAGGGCGACAGTTGTTTTGTTGCCGTACCGGGATAATTCAGTGTAGCGAGTTCCTGATCCAATCTGACCTGCATGGATGGCATCTTTCCTGAGTAATCTGGTGATTTCCAGTACACCATGTGGGGTTCAGGCTCATACAGTTGCTGCACATCCTTGCGTGTCATCCAGTTGTATGTTCGGCCGGAGAACAGGGAATCAAGCGCCTGTTCTGCTATTCGGAAGCCCATAGGATTGCTGCTGTCAGCGGAGAAGGGCAGAAAACCCATCAGGGCTTTGTTGCGGAAGGCCAGATACATCGGCTTATGCAAGCCATGCACATAGGAGTAGTTTATTCGGTCAATGATGCCTGAAATCAAACCGGGTGGGATGCTTTGGGTCAGGAAGTTCCTGAATTTCTGTTCATCAAGCAGTTGCAGCGCCAAAACAAAACCCTGAGGCGTGCGGAACAGCAACAGGTCGCTGTAGAGGTCAATTCCAATTTGCCTCGGATCTTTAACCTTGCTGAAAAGAGGCATGTTCCGGATGCTGTCAGAAAAGGCATTCAGTGCAGGCAATTGGCCGGGCGTGACTTCTTTTTGCAGTAAACGGGTTTGCAGGTGGAATACCCATTGGGCATCAGGAGGCACCAGCAACACTATTTTACTTCTGCTGTTGAAGTTATAGCGCAGATAAATGGCCACAATGATGGCCAGAAGCAATACCGGTATTCCGATTCTAAGCGCAATGCGTCCGATAGGACTCATGGTGCAAAGGTAGCATGGGAATAAAAGAAAAAACCCTCCGCGGTGGGAGGGTTTTCTGTGATAAGTTTAATATTTCTTACTGGTTGGTGCCTGATGGAGCAGGAGCTGCGGGAGCCGCATTTCCGTGACCCTGGCAGGGTTTGTTGCATCCGGGCTTCGGAGTGGCAGCAGCACCGCCGGCATGTCCTGTGCAGGCACCGGCTTGTCCTTCCTTGCCTTTGCAGCAAGCCTTAGGAGTAGCGCTGGCGCTATTCTGTCCGGCGCAGGCAGCCTGACCGGCCTTTGCCTTGCAGCAAGCCTTCACAGGAGCCGCGGCAGGAGTTTCCGTAACAGCTACAGGAGCAGGAGCAGCTTGAGCTGGTGCCTGTCCCAGTGAAGGTTGGTTGCTGCTTTGAGCAGGCTTGATTTCATTTCCTGCTGCATCTACGTTCTGTGCATGAGCGGTGGCAACTGCACCGAAGATCATGGCTATGAAAAACAGTTTCTTCATGGTTCTTGATTAATTGATGTTTTACAAAGTTAGAAAAATTTCTTTCAATCAGTCAAAACGGGCAATGACCGTTTCACCTCCTGTCGTCTTTTCGCCCAATTTCACAGAAATCTTTGCGTCCAGGGGCAGGAACAGGTCAATCCGGGAGCCGAAGCGGATAAAGCCCATTTCGCGGCCCTGTCGTACCTGCTGCCCTTCCTTCACATAGTAGATAATGCGTCGTGCCAGCGCCCCTGCTATCTGACGGAACAGCACCTTGCGGCCGCCCTGGTCAATCACCACGGTGGTACGCTCGTTTTCGGTACTGCTCTTCGGATGCCAGGCAACCAGGTACTTACCCGGATAGTAGCGCACATAACATACTTCACCGCTGATGGGATTTCGGTTTACATGTACGTTCAGTGGCGACATAAATATGCTCACCTGACGGCGCTTGTCCTTAAAATATTCCGGCTCTTCCACCTCTTCAATCACCACCACCTTGCCATCCGCAGGGGCGATGATTGTGTTCGGGTCTATTTGGGTAAAGCGCAGCGGGTTGCGGAAAAACTGCACCACCAGCACATACATCACGATGGAAAGCAGCATAATTATCTGTGTTACGATCCCATCACCGGCAAACCAGTGCACGCCAAAATTCAGCAGGCCCAGCAGCAGTGTGGTAACCAGAATAATCAGGTAGCCTTCGCGGTGGATGCGCATCAGAATTTACCCCTGATTTTGAACGTTGCAGCCACCTTATCCAGCGCTACGATATACGCAGCCAGACGCATGGTGGTATTGAATTTCTGGGCAGTTCCGTACACGCTGTCAAACGCTTGTTTCATCACGCGGTCGGCGCGACGGTTTACGCGTTCTTCAGTCCAGTAGTAACCCAGACGGTTCTGTACCCATTCAAAGTAGGAAACAGTAACACCGCCGGCATTAGCCAGAATGTCCGGAACGACCACAATGCCTTTTTCCTGAAGAATAGGATCGGCTTCAGCGGTTGTGGGGCCATTAGCGCCTTCTACAATCAGACGGGCTTTGATATCAGCGGCATTTTCGAGTGTAATTTGGTCCTCCATGGCGGCAGGAACCAGGATATCGCAGGGAAGGGTCAGCAGTTCGGCATTGGAAATTTTAGTTCCACCGGTGTAACCTTCCAGACTGCGGTTAGGGCTGTTTTGTACGTAGGCCATGGCTTCTTCCACGTTGATGCCGTTGGGGTTATGGTAACCGCCGCTCACATCGCTGATGCCCACGATTTTCACACCCAGCATGCTGATGAGCTTGGCGCTGATGCTGCCTACATTTCCGAAACCCTGAACTACGCAGGTAGATTCGGTGGGGTTCATGCCCAGTTTAGCCATGGCGCTGCGGCAGGAAACCATCACACCGCGGCCGGTAGCTTCCACACGGCCCAATGAACCACCCAGAATCAGGGGTTTACCGGTTACCACGGCCCAGGAATTCTGGCCTTTAATTTTACTGTATTCATCCACAATCCAGGCCATTTCCTGCTGGCCGGTACCCATATCAGGGGCGGGGATGTCGGTATCAGGACCGAAAATTTCGCTCATGGAAAGCGTGTAGGCACGCGTAAGGCGTTCCAGTTCGCCTTTGCTCATGCTGCGCGGGTCACATTTGATGCCACCCTTGGCGCCGCCGTATGGAATATTCACTACGGCACACTTCCAGGTCATCCATGCCGCCAGCGCGCGCACTTCATCCTCGTTTACGTCCATAGAGTAGCGCACGCCTCCCTTACTGGGGCCCAGCAAGGTGCTGTGTACAACGCGGAAGCCTTCAAATACGCGGATGCTTCCGTCATCCATGGTGATGGGCAGATTTACGGCTACTGCCTTGGCCGGAACCTTCAGCACATTCATGATGGATTCTTCCAGACCCATCAGGCGCGCTGCCTCGTCGAACCGTTGCATCATTGAATGCAGCGGGTTGTGTTTGTGTTCTATGGTTGCACCCATAACAAAAATTTGAGGTGGCAAATATCCGATTTACCATCGGGAAAGGCAAAGCGCACCCGGAGTGGTTATTTTTGCCGCCTTATGAGTTTTCAACCCCGCTTTAATCTTGTTGAAGAACTGCGCTGGCGCGGGCTACTGCACGACCTCACCCCGGGTGTGGAAGAATTACTGCAGCGCGAGCAGGTTTCGGGTTATATAGGTTTTGACCCTACCGCCGACAGCCTTCATATAGGCAATCTGGTGCCTATTATGCTGTTGGTTCATTTGCAAAGAGCCGGTCATAAACCTATTGCGCTGGTCGGCGGGGCCACCGGAATGGTGGGTGATCCTTCCGGCAAAAGCGAAGAACGGAAACTGCTTCAGGAAGAAACCATCAACCACAACCTCAACGCCCAGCGCAAACAATTGGAACGTTTTCTCGAGTTCAGCGGTGCCAATGCTGCTTCCGTGGTGAATAATTACGATTGGTTCAGGGAATTCAGTTTTCTGGGTTTTATCAGGGAAGTGGGAAAACACATCACCATCAGTTACATGATGGGAAAAGACAGCGTGCGCAACCGATTGGAAAACACGGGAATGTCATTTACCGAATTCAGTTATCAGTTGGTCCAGGGTTATGATTTTTATCATTTATACCAACATCATGGCTGCAAGCTACAGATGGGCGGCAGCGACCAATGGGGAAACATCACCACCGGGACGGAATTAATTCGTCGAATGGCGGGTGGAGAAGCATACGCCATCACAGCGCCGCTGATTACCAAAAGCGATGGCTCCAAGTTTGGCAAGAGTGAAGGCGGCAATGTATGGCTGGATCCGGTGCGCACTTCTCCTTACAAGTTTTATCAGTTCTGGCTGAATCAAAGCGATGAAGATGCGGCACGTTATATCCGCATTTACACCCTTCTGGAAAAAGAACATATAGAAAGGCTGGAAGCCGAGCATAAAGTAGCGCCGCACCTGCGTCTGCTTCAGAAGGAGCTTGCGGCGCAAGTTACGGTCATGGTTCACGGGCAGCACGAATTGGAGCAGGCAATGAAGGCCACAGATATCCTGTTTGGCAACAGCAGCCGCGATGCGTTAGCCACCATTAATCCGGAATTATTGCTCCAGGTTATGGAAGGTGTTCCCATGTTTACAGTTTCCAAAGAAAAACTGGATGCGGGCATCAATATCCTTGAACTCAGCGCCGTGGAAACTCAGGTATTTCCCAGCAAGGGGGAGGCGCGCAAGATGATTCAGGCCGGGGGCTTCAGCCTGAATAAGGACAAAATTGCCGATGATCAGGCATCTATTAACAGTTCATATCTGCTTCATGGAAAATTTCTTCTGGCTCAGCGGGGCAAGAAGAACTATTACCTCATTGTGGCAGAGTAATTTGTTTCGTTAAATCGAGCCTTGAATTTTATCATTCCTGGTTTCAATACATAAAAAAAGTCGGCTTCGGGCCGACTTTTTTTATAGGGTTCAATTTGATTAGTGATGATGTCCGCCGGGTCCGTGAACATGTCCATGGTCCAGTTCTTCAGCCGAAGCGTCACGCACAGATACAATGGCACCGGTGAACTGGAGCGACTGGTCTGCCAGAGGATGGTTGAAATCCATAGTGACCAGTTCAGTGTTGAAATCCATGATTTTGCCTTGGAGTGGATTGCCCATCTGGTCCTGCATGGGGATGATATTACCCACCTTCAGGATGCCTTCAGGAACATCAGCGCCCTGAAACACAGAGGCAGGAACCTGCACAACCGCACCCGGGTCGGATACGCCGTAACCTTCTTCAGCAGTAAGGGTGAAGTTGAACGCGTCACCCGCTTTCAGGCCTTCCAGATTGCGGTCAAAAGCCTCCAGTGTCTGGCCAATGCCGTGGATGAAGGTAAAAGGATCCTGATCCGTGGTGGCGTCTGCGATGTCGCCATTGCTGAGGGTCAGCGTGTACGTAAGACTCACCACCCGGTTTTTTTCAATGTTCATAATTGATTTAAAGATATTACAAAATACGGCCAGAAAGGGGTGATTACCAAATTAAGCCGGGTAAAGAAATACTTGCCATGGGGAGCCTGTCGAACCTTTAGGACCAGGCTATACGGACTCACCACAACATAAGGTACAACTCCCTGCGAATCGCTTACTCCCACACTTTCCGTATCTTGCAACCATGCTCAGAAAATTACTGCTTGCCTACAGCGTCAGTGCTTTGATGATTATACCCGTTTCTGCTCAGTATGTACAGGTGGGTGAAGGTGGATATTCCGGCTCCAATGCCGGCGGCCCCATGAATTCCACCACCCTGAGTAATGCCTGGTGTAAATACGCCTATATCTGGCCACAGTCATTTCTGGGCAACCTGAAACACGGCGATACCATTCGCTCCATTGAGTTTTATAAAGATGTGGCCACGGCCATGCAGGCAACGCCCTCCCTGAGCATCTGGATGGGCATGGCCGATTCGGCAGGTTTCCGCAATGTGCCGTTGTCCTTCAGTGCCGAGGCCGCACGCGCCGGTATGGTGAAGGTGTATGACCGCAATCCCACAGCAGATGTCGCCGGTATTGACGGCTGGAAGAAATTCCCCTTCCACATCGCGCCGTTTGTGGTTGATACTACCAAGGGCCGTAACCTGAAGATACTGGTGGCCTACAGCCAGACCGGTGCCCAATCTGCCAATATTCCCTGGCTTTATGAGAACCGCTTCTCCCTGCCCGGGTTGGCCATCGGGCAAACGCGTTTTCAGAACGGTACCGGCACTCCGACGGATACACTCCGCAATGCCTCTGATGTTCATCCCACCATGATCCTCAACTATCCGCGCAGCGACCGCGACCTGATGATGATGAAACTTTATACCCTCGGCAAACTGCCGGTACCATTGGGCAATCCCGATACCATCCGTGCGCTGGTGCGGAACGTGGGCAAGAAAACCCTCAGCGGACAGAAAGTGCTGGTGCGGAGCAAGGGTGCTAATGTGTTGGCCGACAGCACCGTGCTTCCGGATATTGCTTCAGGCGAGCAACGCTTCGTAAACCTCAAACCGCTCAATGCACAAAAAACCGGCTGGGACACCCTTACGGCCACAGCCTTGAGGGATGCCAACAGGCTGAACGATACCGCAGTCTGCGTGCGTATTGCCACCACCAACATTTATTCCTACAAGGACCCTACTCAGCCACCCGCCTCCGGCGGCATTGGTTTTAACGGTACCACCGGCGATTTCGTGGCCCGCTTCTCCAGCAATTCCCCTAAGTCCATTAATCAGATTACCATTACCTACGGTTTCGGCGGACAGCCTTGCCGTATTGGCATTTGGGAACAAAACAAGCGCACCGGAGGTCCCGGAAAGAATATCTGGACCAGCGCCAGTTTTAATACCCAGACCGGCAATGTGGTGTTGCCTGTTTGGCCTCCCGTGGCTGTGAGCGGCGTGTTTTATGTGGGGGTTCGGCAAACAGGAACACAGAACGTAGCCTTCGGATACCAACTCGAAGATCCGGTAAGGCCACAACATTTTTATTATGCGGCGCCCACCGGTGATACCAACTGGGTAGATTTTGCACCGGCAGCGCCCTTCCGCTTCCTCATCGAACCGCGCATCCAGGCGGAATATGATGTGGCCGCGGAATCCATCCTGGTTCCTAAAAACAAGGATACGCTGGATAAGTTCACCCTGAAAACCATCGCTCCGAAAGGAACCATCTTCAACTTCGGCGCAAAAAAAGCCGACAGTGTTTATGTTACTATGGAAGTATGGCGCTACGGCGTTAAAATCTATTCCAGCACCAAGAAAGACAGCCTCAGTTCGGGCTTGCGCCGAACCATCACTTTCGACAGCACGCTGTTGCCCGCAGATTTACGGGAACATCAGGTGTTAATGTACACACGGCTCGCCAAAGATCAGATGCAGGACAATGATACAGCAAAGGCTACCTTCTATGTTGCCATGAAGCGCGATGTGGCGGTGGACGCGCTCTTTGAGCCCTCGCTGTCTTCCTATGAATACAAGCGCGACACCATCTGGCCCATCGCCCGCATCCAGAATAACGGAGTTGATGCGCAGGGACCTTTTGATGTGAAGGCTGAAATCAGAAACTATGGAAAACTGCTGTACAGCAGCACTAAATCCATTACCCTCGGTTCTGAAAAAGGGCAGATTCAATCTTTCGACCCCTATCCCTGCAAGGATACAGGCAGCATGTTATTTACCGTCTATACCACGCTTTCCGTAGATCGGCTGCGGGTGAACGATACCATGCGGTTTAAGTTCAGAGTGGACAAGAGCAATGATGTTGGATTCAGCAAAGGGGTGTTTCCTGCAAAAGACACCAGCCTGAATCCGACTACCCTGACCTTTGCACCCTCGGCCCTGCTGAATAACTATGGTGTATTGAGTCAGTTGAACAATTTCCTGGTATCCTGTCGTATTGTGCGCAATGGTACACAAGTATATTTTGATACCACCAGGGTGCCCTCTTATGTAGGAGCACCGGGACTCATCAGCTTCGCGAGGAAATTCCGTCCCGACCGGAAGGGCGTCTATACCATACAGTTCCGCAGTTTCCTGAAAGGCGACCAGGAGCCGGTGAATGATTCCATCACCTATAAGTTCCAGGTAGGCAGGGCACATGATCTTGTAGCTGTAAGCATCCTCAAGCCTGCCGCAGGGGCAACCCTCGGCATCGGTTCCGGGCCATACCGTGCCTGGGTGAGCTTCCGCAATAACGGCTTCCTGAAGCCCTCAGGACCGGTGCCCTTCACCGCCCAGATCTGGAAAGACGGCAAGATGCTTTATTACAGCATCCGCACCACCACCCTCGATACCGGAGAAACCCGCCTCTTCCTGTTTGATTCCACCTTTATTCCCACCTTGCCCGGTATTTATACTGTGAAAGCTTTTGTGAGTGATGTGGAAGACCCATTCCGCAGCAACGACACCGTGAGCTCCTGGTTTAATGTGGAAAAGGAAATTGACGTTTTGGTGAAGTCCATCTCAAGCCCTGCGCCCGGCTCCATGTACAGGGTGAAGCAGGATGCGGTCAAGGCTTCAGCCATCATTGCCAACGAAAGCAAGAAGGCCATCAGCAGTCCCTTCCAGACAGCTTTTGAAATCAGAGATCCCCTGAACAGGCTGGCTTTTGCCCGCTATGTGTCGGATACTCTTGCCTATAATGGTAGTACAGAGCTGACGATGCCCGACAGTTTTGTGCCTTCAATGCCCGGCAAACATCGCATTTGGGTATTCACCAGGCTTATTACCGACCAGTATCGCCTGAATGATACACAATCAATAGAATTTATTGCGAATGCCACCATTGATGCGGCGCTTCTGCGCATCCAGAATCCGGATGTGCGCCAGGAGTTCCGCATCCCGGGTGGAGTGGTGCCTTCTGTATGGCTGAAGAACCAAAGCAGCGGATCCGCCAGCGGCATTAATGTGCGTTTTGAAGCATTTGATTCTGCCAGTGGACAGTTGCGTTGGATGCAGAGTGGGACAGCACCCGCATTGAATTCCGGCGACAGCGTGCTGATTACGGCTCCTGGAACCTGGAATATCAATCAGGTGGGAACCTATTTATTGCGTATTGCAGCCACCCTCAGCGGTGATGTCTATAGCGGCAATGATACTTTATTCGCCTACCTCAGAGCCGTAGATCCTTTGAAGATTTACACCCTTTGGAATACAACTTTTATGTTGAAACCCAACCCTGCCCAACTCGAAGTTCAATTATATATGCCGGAAGGCGCAGCAGGTAAACTGAAATTAACGGATGCTTCCGGACGAACGTTCATGGAACTGAGTGCCGGCAATCAGATTATTGATATCAGAATCCTTGCCCAGGGTGTTTACTTCCTGCAATGGGAAACGCCTTATGGTCGTATGGTGAAGCGCTTGGTGAAGGACTGACGGGTTTATGGAGCGGAGCTTCAGTAAACGCCTCAAGTTATGAAGTGATTTGGCAGAAGAGCCTGTAGTGTTTTATCATGGCGAGCCTGTAATCTATGTCATGGTGTGCTGCCTGCCCTGCAAGCGACGAGATGCGGGGAACCATTAGAACGTGGTTCGACGCGGCTCCCCCACAGCTCGTTGCTTTGCAACTCGCTGGGGGCAGGCACCATGACATAATTTCTGTGACATGATTGCTATCACCCCTGCAAGTTGGTGATGCAGGAAATTCAGCGCAACTCCTGCAGCCTTTTATTGGCGCGGGCTTTTTGTGATTTGTTGCCTTCTTTAGCCACTTTCTGATAAAAACGTATGGCCATTTCCCGGTTGCCGTTTTCACGATAGCAATCGGCAAGCAATTCAATCAATTCGGGTTGGGCCGGGTTCTCTTGCAGGTTATCGCTCAAGAATTTAATGGTGAACTTATATTCTTTCCGCGCCATGGTGATGCGCGCCAGATCCGCATTCAGGGATGTATTCTTTGGGAAATACTTCAGCGCGCAACGGGTGAGTTGTTCCGAAGTGCCAGTGTCCTTTCTGTGCAGAAGTTCCTGAGTTAAAACCCGAACCTCCTTGATGGTATAATCTATCGGGTTCTTAATGAGTTTACCGCGATTATTGGTCCACTCAAAATCTGTTTGAAGCCCATGCTCCATTGCCTCACACAACACTTTGCTCACGCGGAAATATTCGCCAAGTTGAATCATGGTATTGGCTTTCAGTATGCGCATGTCGAAGCGCTGGGGATTGTCTGCAATGCCTATATCCAGGCAGTTGAAGGCTCTGGTAATACGGTAGGCATTGTACTTTCCCGTTATCGTTTCATAAGCCTCCGGGAGAATAGCAGTGCTGTCATCAATAATCCAAAGCAGAGGCGTTGATTTACGGGGCCTTGGAAGGCTGTCAATACGCGCTACCCGCATATTGTAGTCATAGCAGCAAGTATAAAAAGCCGGATTCAGAGGAAACTGTGAAACCCATTCTGCCAGAACGAGTCGTTGACCCATGGTGTCGCGGTTTTCAACGTGCTTCAGAAATATCTTTTCATAGTTCTGAGCATGGATGCTGCCTGACACGAACAATAGGAATAAGAATAAAAAGTTCTTCATCACGATATCTCTGTTTATGATTTTGTCTGCTGTTGAAAAGGGCCTCAACAGCAATTCAGCTTCGAATGTAAAGAAACGTTCATTAGGCCTTTGCATCCAATCTATGTTCATAACCTTAAAATATACTTGGAACATGGGTGATGTTTGCTTTTGGTTGTTTTTACAATAACGAGGAGCTAAAATCCTGATTATTAATGGTTAAGGGTGATTTTAACTTAGCGCAAGCTTCCACAATATATGGTCATGTAGAAAAAACACTACATAGCAAGTTTCACATTTAGAATTTTGTGAGTGGTACAATGAAATGGCCATCTGGAGGATGATTCGCTTCTTGCTCATAATCATCGGTATTGAAGGTGCTTTGCCCTGAAAGGATTTTCAGAAAGGAAAGATACCAGGACGCTTGCGTTGCCGAGATTTGCTGATGTGACTTGGACTTTAGCGCTTTATCATCCCGCGATAGCTGAAAAATACAGCATGGGATAATTCAGGCTTCCCCAGGTTTTGATCGTAATGAGGCTCAAAACGGATATCGGTGTAGAATCCGGGTGCAATCTGCCGCACATACTGCAAACGCAGCATGTACAGATTGCGTGTGCGCTCATTCAGGTAAACATCGTAGTTGTTGATGCCTCCAAACAAAGCTCCGCCCAGCGGACTTTGCCATTCTGTGCCGCGCCACCAGGTTAACGTGGCCCGGTAGTGCTTTCTGAATTTCAGTATAGCGTTGTTATACCAGCCATGTCCGTTGATCCAGGGCTGCACCGGGTGAGGTGAGAAATCGAAACTGTTCATCAGGTGGCTTTCCAGTGCCAGGTTGCCGCGCAGCAATTCCAGACGCAGTCCCGCAGCGGTATTCAGCTTGCTGATATTCGGGGTTGGCCCAACGTTGATTTGACCGCCCCTATGAAACAAGGTGAACTGTATTGGGATTTTAAGTGCCCAGCCTGTTCCTGAAGCCAATCGTCCGGAAAAATGGCTGGCCGCAACAAACTGCTCCTGCCAAGGGTCATCACGTTGAATATTTCGCTGCCAGTCTATCCAGGTATCCCAGCGAATGGCATCACTTTGATGTATGGCCTGCAGCCCATATTCCATGCGGCGATAAAAGCTGGATTCGAAGTCGAACATGGGCTCGCTAATGTTGTGGTTCACATGCCCGAGCAGGCTGCCGGCCAGAATATGCCAACGCTCTTTGAGGTATTGTATGTTGAATAGGGGCTGAACTTTGTCCAATGCCTTCAGGCTGCCGTAATTCTTCTGAAGAAACAATCCGCCACTGAGCACCACATGGCGCGCCGGACTGTATTGAACCTGGGGTGTAAGCTGCATCCCGAACCAGGTTTGTCCGGGGTTGATGGGCGTGTAGTATTCGTTATTCTTGAAAAAAGCCAGTTGCTCGAAGCTGAGATTCCAGCGCCCGGAATCCGGTACGGGAAAACGCTCCTGCCTGAGTACGGTATGATCCAGTTGGGCCTGCAAGGGAAGCCCTGACAACAGGATTAGGAGAATCAGGTAGTGAAGTTTGTTCAAGGGCGCACAAAGATATAGGATTACCTTGGGGAAGCTCCCTGCAGACAAGGTTGATCAGGCTAACAGCGCATTTACGTAGAGTTCCATTTCCTGCTGCATACGGTGGGCTTCATCCCTGGCAGCCTGCGCGTAGTCGGGGCCGGAAGAGCGGTACAGGATGGAGCGGCTGGCATTCACCAACAATCCACCATCCCGGTTCAGCCCACTTTCGGATACTTCCTGAAGGCTGCCGCCCTGGGCCCCCACACCGGGTACCAGCAGGAAATGCTCGGGTATGATGCCGCGGATGTCCAGTAGCTGTTCCGCGCGCGTGGCCCCCACCACAAACATCAGGTTCTCTTCGCTGCCCCAGCGACAAACCGTTTCAATCACCCGCTCATACAATTTCTTCCCTTCGTACTCACCGTATTGGAAGTCTTTACTACCCGGGTTACTGGTCAGGGCCAGGCAGATAATCCATTTATCCTTGAACTCCAAGAATGGCCTCAGCGAGTCTTCCCCCATGTAAGGCGCAACGGTAATGGCATCGAACGACATGGCATCGAAAAAAGCCCGGGCATACATGCTGCTGGTATTGCCGATATCGCCGCGTTTGGCATCGGCAATGGCCAAGGTATCGCCGGGAATCAGGTCCAGGGTCTGCTCCATGGCTTCCCAGCCTTTCGCGCCGTACTGTTCATAGAAAGCGGTATTTACCTTATACGCCACGGAGTATGGAGATGTATAGGCGATAATGTCTCGGTTGAACTGCAGCAGTCCGCGCATATCGCGGGAAATATCGTCGGGCAACTTCTGCAGGTCGGTATCCAGACCGGTGCAGAGGTAGCTTCGCTTCCTCATAATCTGCGCCTTTAACTCACTGCGGTTCATAGGGCGAATTTAGCGATGTTGCCAGAATTGCGTGGTGCGCCGGGATTCATGAAACGGCGTGTATTGTCATGGTGATCAAAAAGTTTGTCATAGTGAGTAAAAAAGTTGTCATGGTGAGCGTGTCGAAACTCAAACGCGCGCAACAATTACTATGGTTCGACACGCTCACCATGACATAGATTACGAGTTTACTATGACAACTTAACTACGACAATGAATCAAACACCTTCAATATCCCTCTGGCTTTCCAACTGCACTCTTCCCATTCCTGCATGGCCCTGCTGTCCCAAGTGATGGCTCCACCGGTATGGTAGGCAATCCTGCCGCTGTGTGCTTCGTATTGCAGGGTGCGGATAACCACGTTGAAGTCGAAGTCGCCGCCGGGTTCCATATACCCGATGGTGCCACTGTATAAACCGCGCCGGAAGGATTCATAGCGCTCAATATGCTGCATGACTTCATGTTTTGGTGCGCCCGTCATGCTGCCCATCGGGAAAGTGTTTTTCAGATGCTCTGCCATGCTTACTCCGGGTAACGATTGCCCACAAACCACAGAGGTCATTTGATGTACCTGCGCATAGCTTCGTATGGCGCACAATTCCGGAACATGCACGCTGCCCGGTATGCAAGCTCTGCTCAGGTCATTGCGCACCAGATCCACAATCATCACATTCTCAGCGCGGTTTTTCTCATCGCTGCTCAACTCTTGTATGGCCATTTGGTCACTTGCTTCATCCATGCCGCGGGGCGCCGTGCCTTTAATGGGTTCTGAGATGAGCATGTCGCCCCGCCGGGCTAGAAATCGCTCCGGACTCGCGCACAGTGCCACCTTATCCTTGCATCGGTAATACGCCGAAAAAGGGGCAGGGGCCACTTCGCTGAGTCGCTGCCAGGCCTCGGCTACATTCAGATCTTCGTAAACTCCGCGAAACTCCAGGCAGTGATTGAGTTCATAATAGGTTCCCTTCCGAATGTCGTTCTTGATGGTTTCAATGCTACGCCTGTATGCTTCAGGGTCTTGCGAGGGGTTGAACCGGGGAACGCGCATGGCTTCGGTATGTACGATTTCCTGCGGAAGTTCTGGAATTCTGCTTCCATAAACCTTCAACACATGAGGCTCGTCTCTGCGCACGGCAAAAACGATGCGGGGCCTGAACCAGAACAGGTCCGGCCAGGGGATATAAGCGGGATTACTGCTTTCCAGTCCGTGGGTTGCGCGTTTAAGGTCGTAGCTGAGGTGTCCGAACCACCAGCCGTCCTTCCGGCATGCCCGCTCCAGTGCATCAAACGCATTTTCACCGGAGGAAGGCTCCACGATTTCTTCCGCCCCCAGCGCGAGCAGGATCAGGTATTTGCCGTATTGGTCAGGAAAATCATGTCCGCCCAACAGCAAAGAAACTGATTCCCTTTCGGCAAGCGCAGCCAACTGATTTCTGAGCTGCGACAGGGAACGCACGGGTAACTCGAGATCAGCCTTCATCGGGGTGAAAATAACGATATACAATGCCCCCTTTGGCAGGTCCGATGGCGTGGCTTAAGTCGCTTAGGGTGGCTTCGCGAATGCGTTTCACGCTGCGGAAACTGCGCAGGAGGGTAGAAGCTGTTTCTTCACCGATGCCCGGTATTTCTGTGAGTTCGGTGCCCAGGGTGCTTTTATCGCGGCGCTTCCGGTGGTGGGTAATTCCGAAGCGGTGCGCCTCGTCGCGCATTTGCTGTATGACCTTGAGCGTCTCACTTTTCTTGTCTATGTAAAGCGGTACGGGGTCGTTGGGATAATAGATTTCTTCCAGACGCTTGGCGATGCCCACAATGGCCATTTTTCCGTATATGCCCAGTTTCTGCAAGGCTTCCACCGCCGCGCTGAGCTGTCCTTTGCCTCCATCCACCACCACCAGTTGCGGTAATGATTGGCCTTCCTCCAACAGCCTCGAATAACGGCGGGTGATGACTTCTTTCATGGTGTCGAAATCATTCGGGCCGTTCACACTGCGCACATTGAAATGCCGGTAATCGCTTTTAGCTGGTTTGCCTTCGCGGAATACCACGCAGGCAGACACGGCGTGCTCGCCTTGCAGGTTGGAGTTGTCGAAGCACTCGATATGCATAGGCTGCTCTTTCATGCGCAGGTCCTGCTTCATCTGATTCATCAAGCGCTCTACGCGCAGGCCCGGATCGAGCTTCTCATACTGTGCGAGCTTTTCTTTCTTGAAGAGCAGCGTATTGCGCATACTCAGTTCGAGCAGCTTTTTCTTGTCGCCGGCCTTGGGAACACTGAAGGTCAAAGCCGGGTCGTTCCATTCTTCAGGTATGAAACTGCTGATGACTTCACGCTGTTTATAAGACGTGCCGTTGTCGGCCTCAGCCAGCGCCAGCAGCAATATTTCGCTGTCGGGTTCTTCCAGCTTACGCCGGTATTCCATGTTTTTGCTGGAAATGATCACCCCCTCACTCGCACGAAGGTGGTTCACAAAAACCTGGTTGCCCTGGCTGCTCAGGGTGCATACTTCCACATTGCCGATATTCAGGTTCACCACGGTACTCTTCGCCTGAAAGCGTTCCAGCAACTCCAGCTTTTCTTTGTATTTCTGTGCTTCTTCAAAACGAAGCGCCGCGGCGGCTTCGCCCATCAGGGTTTTCAGGTGGCGTTTCACCTCGCCCAGATTGCCGCGCAGCAGGTAGCGGATATGGTCTATCTGGTCATTGTAATCACTTTCGATTTGCCGCGCTTCGCATGGCCCGAGGCAGTTGCCGATATGGTATTCCAGGCATACCCGGAATTTGCCGCTGTTTATGTTGCGCTCGCTGAGGTTAAGGTTGCAGTTACGGGTAGGGTAGAGCTTCTTAATCAGGTCGAGCACGGTATCCATCACGCGCACGGAGCCATAGGGACCGTAATATTCGCTGCCGTCGGGAATCTTATTGCGCGTGGGATATACCCGGGGAAATCGCTCGGCGGTAATGCGGATATAGGGATAGGTTTTATCGTCCTTGAGGTTGATGTTGTAGCGCGGCTGGAATTCTTTGATGAGCGAGTTTTCCAGCAGCAACGCATCCATCTCGCTGTCCACCACGGTGAAATCTATGTTGGCAATCTTGCCCACCATCACCTGGGTTTTCCTGTTGTCGTGCTGTTGTTTGTTGAAATAGGAAGAGACCCTTTTCTTCAGTGATTTTGCCTTTCCTACATAGAGCAGAGTTCCCTGGGAATCGAAATACTTGTACACGCCCGGACTGTCGGGCAGCATGGTAAGGTGCTGTTTGAGTTTCTCCGGAACCACGGTCAGCGTTTCAAATCCGTATGCAGGGCATGCAAGGTAGATCCGAAGAAGGCGCTGCCCTGCCGGCTGAAGGTTTCCGGCTCGTCGGTGGTGTAGAAAACCTGCCTTCCGTTTTTGCTGATCCGGGCTTCCATCTCCGGATGCCGGTACAGATAGTCTTTAAGGCTATCGGCCACAATAGGCCCTTGGGAAACCACACGGATTTCCGGAGGCAGCAGTGCTTCAAACTGCTTTATCAGCAGCGGATAATGTGTACAGGCCAGCAAAATGGTGTCAATGGCCGGCGACTGCATCCTGAGTTCTTCGAGGTATTTCTGCACAAACCAGCGCGTGCCTTCACTGTCGCGTTCCCCGTGTTCCACCAGTGGCACCAGCAAAGGACAAGCCTGCTGATATACCTTCAGGTGGGGAAAGAATTTTTCAATCTCAAGAGCATAGGAACCGGATTGCACGGTGCCGTTGGTGCCTAAAATACCCACCGCGCCTTTTTGGGAATAAAGGCCAATCACTTCGGCG
>JAGWYC010000270.1 GCA_018969565.1 Bacteroidota bacterium
CGTCCCTATTTGTATCCTCATTAGAAACAAAGACGCGCGCAGCAAGGATTATGAGGATCTGAAAGACGTTTACCGCCCCTCACACGCGGATTTTACTTATCAGGAGAAATACGGCATCCGCGATTACCGTGGAGGTGGGCGCTCTTCCGCTCGTGTAAGCGCCGGATGGGTGGCTGCCGGGGCACTGGCCAAGATGCTGTTGCATGCGCAAACTTCAGCCGATATCCGCGCATGGGTGAGCAGCATTCACCAAATTCACTGGACCGGCAACGCGGAAGCTGTAACGGCGGAAGAAATAGAAAAATCCTCTGTACGCTGCCCGGATGCAGAAACGGCAGCACGCATGATGGCCGCCATCGAAGAGGCGAAAATGCAAGGGGATAGCCTGGGCGGCGTGATTACTTGCGTGATGCACGGAGTTCCTGTGGGAATCGGTGAACCGCTGTTTGGAAAACTGCAGGCAAAACTGGCAGAGGCCATGCTCAGCATTAATGCCGTGAAAGGCTTTGAATACGGGAGTGGCTTTGCAGGAAGCAGGATGAAAGGTTCTGAACACAACGATGCATTTGTGCTGAAAGACGGAAGCATTTCCACTAAAAGCAACCATTCAGGGGGAATTCAGGGCGGCATCAGCAACGGTGCACCGGTGGTTTTTCGGGTGGCATTTAAACCCGTTGCCAGCATCGCGCAACAGCAAGAAACCCTGAACAAACAAGGCGAACAGGTTACATTAGAAATATCAGGCCGACACGACCCCTGCGTATTGCCGCGCGCCGTTCCCATCGTAGAAGCAATGGCCGCCATTGTGCTTGCAGATTTATGGCTGGCGAAATCTTCCTTATAACTTTCTGATATCCCAGTAATCGCGGAGCTGGTTGCTCAACATCTGAAATGCCAGTACGGTAGCCATGATGGTCAGCCCCGGCACCAGCGCCAGATAAGCCTTCCCTAAAACAAGATATCCATAATGCTCGCGCACCATATTGCCCCAGGAAGGGATGGGCGGTGCAATTCCCAACCCCAGAAAACTCAGGCCTGCCTCAAGCAATATCGCCGATGCAAAGGTGGCTGATGCCACCACCAGTAATACCTGCCGGAGATTGGGTAAGATGTGGTACACCATAATCCTGAATGCAGAGTAGCCCAGTACTTTACCGGCCTGCACAAATTCACGCTCGCGGAGCGAAAGCACCTGACCCCGCACCATACGGGCTACGTCCACCCAAGTGCTTAATCCAATTGCTACCAGGATGGGCACGAATCCTTTGCCCAACGCGAAGCTTACTGCAAGGGCCAAAAGCATGGAGGGAATACTCCACATGACACCCATGAACCAACTGAGCAAGCGGTCGGCAAGTCCCCCGTAATATGCGGCAAGCATGCCCACGGTAATGCCAATGAACATAGAAAGCAACACCGCGCAAAAACCGATACCGAGCGATATACGTCCGCCCAAAATAAGCCGGCTGAACATATCTCTGCCGAAGCGGTCACTGCCTAAGAGAAAATACCGGCGGTGAACGGGGCTTCCTTTTTTATCTAAGTGAAGGTCACGTGTGGCAAATACCATCCTTGAACCTTGAACGCCTGCTCCTTCAAAGAGCTGCACACTAATGCTGTCGCCTTCCCTACTCCATTCCGTAAGCGGAATCATAGCACCCTGGGGTGCATGACCTTTAATCCATGCGAATGATGTTGCCTGATGCTGTTCTGTGTTCAGCGCATTTTTCTGTCGCAGAAACCGAACAGCACTACCCGGAGGAAGACCGGCCAGCGGCAAACAAATGTCATTGGCATCGGTGCTGGAATCCGGAACCCAGATATAAGCCGAACCGGCCGCAGCGGCCATCAAAACGATAAACAGCAGCGAAATCCGGCTCCAGAGTTTCATGCGCGGCGGGGAAGTGATTCCGTTCCTGAAGTTCGGCGGTGATACACATCCAAAGCCAGCAACACTGCGCATAAGCCCCAGAAAGGTACTGCTACTTTATCCAGGCCGCTGTAATTATTCAGAAAGGCATGGGTGATATAGGTAATCAAGGCCAGATAAGCCGCCAGGGCCAAACTGCGCACCTGCGGCTGCTCCTTCAGATAAATGAGCCGGAATGCTATGGATGACACAAACAGCAGAATCAGCACATAGAGTGTAAATCCAGGAATACCTGTTTCACTGAGATGGGAGAAATACTCGCTATGCGCATCGCCTAAATCGCCACTGTGTGTGCTGATGATTGTAAGCTCAGAACTTACCTGAAAGGGTGCGTACTGAAATACAAAGGTGCCAGGTCCGAAGCCGGTAAGAGGTCTTGCCGCAGTCATCCGCAACGCGCACTTCCAACGGTTTATGCGTTCCAGATTACTGGGGTCGGTGGAAATGTTTGAAACTGATTTGACATGTCCTTCAATCTCATCGTCGCTGCCCTGTTTGTTTTGCTCCAGTTCGTAAAGAATTTTGTCCTGCTGAACAACACCATAACCGGCAACCAGAAAGAGCCCCATTATGAGACTCCAGAACGGAACGCGCACCCAGAATAAGGGCAACAAGGCAAACGCAGCAACCAGGCTCAGCCAGGTAGCTCTGGTATAGGAAACCACTACCCCAAACAGGATGATGAGCAGCACCATGAAAATCAAACCGCGCCAAGGTAATTTTAATCCAAACCAGCCTCCGTTAAATGCGTACAGCGCTAAAGGCGGAACCGCAAAAGCGATGCAGGCGGCGTACATCCCATGATCCGGGAAAAACGGCCACATGATGGAATAGGAATGGCTGCGCACAAAGCCTTCCGCTGCGTGTCTGGACAAAGTGTATAAAACCAATATTAAGGTACAAAGGCAAAAGCCCACGAGAAATACGTGGATGTTCCTGATGCTTCTGAACAGGTGCGCAAATACAAAGAAGAACGGGATGATAAACCAGGTTCTGGCCAGCGCATTCTTAAAAGAAACCAGGGGCATGGAACTGG
>JAGWYC010000016.1 GCA_018969565.1 Bacteroidota bacterium
CACGCGCCCCAGAAGGCTCAGCGTTCATATCGGGGCGCCGTTGCCTGTGTGCAGTTTGCTTAAATTTTGACTTATTGTAAAAATAACAATAACTTGCAGCGCCTTGTTTATGCTGCGCCGGAAGTCCTTAAAGTTTTTCGCCCGATTCGCCTCGCTGCACCAGCACGTGATTTCGTTTTTTCAAGGGTTGAGAAATACCTTCTGCCTGAATTCAGAACGAAACATTAATCCATCCGGCTTGTTTCTCAGTGCAACCTGCTCCAATAGGTCTTATTTGCTTCGCTTAAAAACCTTTGTTACCCTGGCCATTATCGCCTGCGCATTTCAGCCACTACCTGCACAAACCACTGTGCAGCGCACTGAGAATGGTTATATGTTGATGCGCAACGGAAGTCCATACTTTGTAAAGGGTGTAGGTGGAACGGTGCAGTTGGACCTTGCTGTTTCCATTGGTGCAAATTCCATCAGAACCTGGGGACTTGAACAAGCCCAAGAGTTGCTGGATCAAGCCCATAAACACGGACTTACGGTGATGCTCGGCTTCTGGTTGCAACATGAACGTCACGGATTTAACTACGACGATACCGCCAAGGTGGGCCGGCAATACCGGCATTTCTGCCAGGCCATCATGAAATTCAAGGACCATCCTGCACTCTTACTTTGGGGCATCGGCAATGAACTCGACCTGAATTACAGCAATCCTGCCTGTTGGGATGCTGTGCAAAACCTTGCTCGTTTTGCCCACGAAGTGGACCCCAATCATCCTACAGCTACTGTCACCGCAGGCCTGGATTCCATGGACGTGCAATGGATTTTGAAAAAGGCCCCCAACATCGACATTCTGGGCATTAACACTTACGGCGACATTGCCGCTGTGCCCCTCAATATTGCTCGTTTCGGCTGGAACGGTCCTTACATGATAACCGAATGGGGCCCCAACGGCTATTGGGAATCTCCTCAAACCTCATGGCAGGCGGCTATTGAACAGAGCAGTACCGAGAAAAAAGCCGTTTACCTGTCGCGTTATCGCGATTACATTGCGCCAAACAGCAGTCATTGCCTTGGCTCCTATGCATTCCTTTGGGGTGCCAAACAGGAATACACCGAAACCTGGTTTGGATTGTTCGACAAAAACGGACAAGCTACCGAACCTATAGATGCGCTGGAGTTGCTGTTCCGCGGAATGTTGCCACAGCATCCCGCCCCGGGCATCAGCGCATTATCCATTCTGGGATTTGAAAAACGTGAAGCCGTACTCAAAGCTGGCAATCTTTACTCCGCTGCTGTGCGCGCCGGTATTGGAAGTACCGAAGACATGCTGGAACCCGACCTCGATGGACGAATCCGTTACTCCTGGAAGATTCTGGCGGAAAGTACCGACAAAAAATCTGGCGGTGATGCAGAGCAAGCGGCCGAAGAGGTGCGCGGTTTCATACGCCATGCCGGAAGCAACAGCATTCTATTCAGGGCACCGGAACGTCCCGGCGCGTATCGTCTGTTTGCCCGGGTGGAACTGAACGGCAAGACTGCCTATCATAATATCCCATTCCTGGTGCAGGAAAGAAGTCCTCAGGATGGACCGGCCCGCCTGATTCAAGTGAAACCCCAATCCATGCGTTCCTTCCATGAAGAATAATTCAATGCTGCGAATAAGCCTGCTTCTGGGAACGCTTTACACAGGCAGGCTGATACATGGTCAGAGCCTGGACTCCCTTCCACAGAAACCCCAAATAGGCTTTTCATCACTTCTGGAAGCCATACATCCGGCAAGCGCTCCAATGCCCACTTTGAAGCAGTTTAATGTGAGTGGGTATTACCGATTTATGGCCAACTACCGTCACCTTTCAGAAGCTTATCCGCATCTGGCCGCACATCCCAACAACATCTTCATCGGCGATGACAGCCAGATTCCGCAACTGCTGCTCAACCTGGGCGGCAGCGTGGCGCCCAATACTTCCTTCGGAACCGACTTATTTATCTGGACACCCATGACCGGCGCCGGCGCCATCGAAGGTGTTAAAGGTCTGAATCTGGGCGTGAACCTCCACGGCAGCTATGCCGGCGATTTCGGAACCTTTTCCGTACATACCGGCGGCATTAACTGGTATTCCCTTTCTCCGTTCACCTTTCAAACCAACCGCGGATACAATCGCTTCAGCCTTTTTGAGCGCAACCCCTGGGACCCGAATACCGCCACGTTGGAAGGGCGCTATAAAACCTATCAGCAGGCAGGAAGCATTAACCAGGACCAGCGCTGGGGACAACAGGCTTTCCACGGAATGATTCTGGAAGCCGCCAACTTACCTCAGGGCTTTTCTGCTGTTTTTATGTACGGGAAAACACAATTGAACGGCGGCCTTTCACCCCTTCCCAATAACTCCGTAGGAGGTCGCATTGGAAAGCAATATGGAAACAACTCCATTTCTCTGAATAGTTTCAACACCAATGCCGTGCTGGATTCGCTACGTGGCACCCGCTTCGGGATGAACATCCACACCATCGAATTCCGCCAAAAAGCAGGGTCTGTGTTGTTGAAAGGAGAACTGGGCCTCGGCAGAACCTATACACCCGCCAAAAAAGAAGCCTGGGGTGAGGCGATTTCACTGAAATTGGAAAAAGCCCTGAGCAAATCGCTGAACGCCGAACTGCACCTGTACCGTATCAGTCCAAGGGTGGTCAACAACAGCTCCACCTTCATCAACAGCACCTACACTGCGCCGGAATCCGGAAACGGCAACAGCGCTACACAGCCGGTATTGCCCGCGGTGGCCGGCGCCATGACACCCATTGGGCAATTGGTCAACAATCGTCAGGGCGCCGACATCAACCTGCAGTTCGACCTCGGAAACCTGAAAGCCGGTTTCGGCTGGAGCATGTCTGCCGAACTGGAACGCATTTCCGGTCGCATTACTTACGGACATCCGGTAAACAACCTGGCGCTGTCGCACATGTGGCGCTGGGATTTCCCTGCCAATATGGGGCCCTACGGAAACCTTTCAAAGATTTACCGTTCGGTATATGAAACCCTGACCCTGACAGAGCTTGACCCTGTCAGCGGCAGGCCCCTGCACGATAAATATTTCAACAGCCTGGAGGTGCATCTGCGCGCTGCGCATGATTTGGGAAGAAAGAAACTCTACACCAACTACCTCGGACAATACAGCTCGGCGCAGTATTTCCTTGCGCCCATTACTGTTTTCAGCGAAAAAGCCCTGATGCGCACCTATTACCATCAACTGGAATCCTATCTGGTGCTGGGAAAATCGTTTATCTGGTGCAATTATCTGGGTCTGGAACGAAACATCGCCAACTACAAAACCACAACCGACCTCATTTCCCGACGTCCTAAAAACCAGACCGCCATGGCCTTTGCCACGGGCTGCGACCTGAAATTGAGTCGGGGCGCCGGCCTTTACATACGACAACGCTGGATGAAAGGCTATGACAGCAGCTTCTCCAAAGACCGCTATCGCGGCTATGAAACCAGCGTGGAACTAAAAATATTCTTCTGAACATGCGCACGCTCCACTTTGCACTTTTGATCCTCGCCACGGCCCTTGCCCATCATCTGAAGGCACAAAAAACCGTGAGCTTCACCGGGGGGGCGCGTTCCGTGGTGAGCAACAACAGGCTGCATACCATAGACAGCATCCCGGATACAACAACCGTTCCCCGCAATACCAACGGATATGCGCTGATAGATCTTGGCGTGAACATCCGTCCCAACAAAAGCACCGAGATTCTGGGCATGTTCCGCATTCGTAATCAGTACGGCGGTTTCTGGGGCGCAGGCGTAAGTTTTGATGTGCGCCAGTTGTGGCTGAAAGGCATCGTTGCTAACGCCGTGCGGTACCAATTAGGCGACCTGAACCTCAAGCAAACACCATTCACCCTGTACAACCACCATGCCGACCGCCCGGATTCCATGCCGGATGTGTTTCTGCTCCAGCAACGCATCGTGGATTACGAGCGATTCTACAGCCGCAATACCTGGCGTCAACAGGGCCTGCAGGCTGACTTCGGACTCAACTTCGCCAAATACCTGAAAGAACTTGATTTCAGCGGGTACCTCACCCGACTGCGCGCCAGCAACTTCTCCGATATCCCTGACCGCCTGATGGGCGGCGCCACTGTGCAAATGGTGCAAAGCAAACATCTGGCACTGAGCTGGAATGGATTCTCGGTGTTTGATGTTCGGGGAACAGCCACCGATACCAACAGGCTGGATAACCGCGTACAAACCGCAAGTATCACCTATACAACCAGCCTTGGAGAAAGTGCCCTGCTCATCAAGGGAGAAAGTGGAACCGGCAGGCTGGCCTTTGCACAAAATGGCGCTCTGGTTACGCTGAGTGATTATTTCATTTACCTCAGCGGCCAATGGCAGCTTCCATTTAAGCATCTGAGCCTGGAAGCCGGCTATATGAATATCGGCCCCGACTTCAGAAGCATCGGCGCGCAAAGCAAAGACATCAACTACCAGACCTCCGGCGGGCTGTTCAACCGCTATGCCAATGGCAACAGCGTGCGCTCTGCTGCCTTGCTCGACCTGCTGGGCAATGAACAGTCTTACCAGACTTCTGTGAGCAGCAACCTTTTGCCGGCAGCTCAGGTATTCAATGCCGTTTTGCCCTATGGAACGGCCACCTTCAACCGCCTCGGCGGTTTCGGAGGGCTGCGCTATGTACACCCAGCCGGAATCAGCTTCGACCTGAAACACCATCAACTTCGTGAAATCAGAGGACAGGGTACCCTGGCCCTCAAAACCATGCAGCAAAGCAAAGCCAACCTGCTGCTGGACGTAGCAAAAATGGCTGGACTAAAAAGAAGCAGCAGGCTGCGTCTGGGTTTGGAACAGCAAAGGGTGAACCGGGAAAGTGCCATTGCGTTTGAACAGGTGAACTTCCGCAGAATGCGCATCAGCGCCGGTGCAGAAGTGGAAGTATTCAAAAAAATAGACCTGATGTTCGGCTTCCTGCAACAGCAAAGCAAAGGTCAGGACTTCATTGCCGAACGCGACGAATACACCCGTGTGCGCTTTCTGAATAGAACTTCTTACCTGAACAAACAACAACTGCTGGCTGCAGGAATCCGCTGTCGCTTTGAAGGGAACACCTATTTCACCGCCTTTTACCAGAAACAGGTGAACAAAAAACCCGCCGACGGAAATCCCGACTACCGTATAGAGCAGTTTTCACTGATTTACAACATGAGCTTCTAAAGCATGAACAAAGTCCTTATCACCATCACCGCATTGCTTTTTATGCTGCCGTCCTGCCGCAAGGAAAAAGGCCGTTTCGACGGGCCTTCGCTGGAAGACCTGAACAAATCTTTCGCCCTACTGCAGCCATTTGCCTGCAACAAGGACAGCGTGGCATTTGGCAGCGGTGAAAGCGCACTGTTCACGGCTAAATTCAACAAAGCGGTGAACTGGCATATTCACATCCGGGGAATGCAATCGCATGCACACAAAATCATCAGCGGACAGGGCAACGAAATCTCAGCTCCCTCCGGACTTTGGAATGGTTCTACCACCATGTTCCCCATGTTTTCAGCGGAGAAATGCACAGCCACGCTGCGCATAGAAGGGATCAGCGACAGCTTTAGCCTGCCCATTAAAATCAGATCGGTGAAGAAAAACGTCGGGCTGCTGATTGCCGACTTCGAAACGGCACTGAATACCCAATGGACCAAATTCGTTCAGAGCGGAGCTGCCATGGACCTTTCGATTAAGAACGACACCCTGGCGCCGCAAGGCAAAGGTTATCTGAATATGTCGGGAACCGTAAGCTGGGACTGGCTTACGGTGCTGCTCGACTTCCCGGCAAGTGTCTACGGCGCTGCTACGCTGCCCCTCAACGCCAACCCTGATGCGGTGTACTTCAATTGTCTTATTTACGGTGTTCCGGGAACCAATCCCAGTCTGGTGCTGTTTCAGTTTAAAGAAGACGAAAACGCCGACGGCAACATCAACGCGAACAACGAAGACCAATATGACCTTCAGGTGAATGTTAACTGGTCTGGCTGGAAACTCATCAGCGTGAAGTATTCCGACATTGTATCCCTGGTGAACGGACAACCGACTACACCCAAGGGCAACAGCAAACACAATCCCGATAAAATCGGCAAGATTTCCATGTTGCACCTGGCCGACCCCAAAGGCGGCTTTGCTAATGCCCGTGTGGATTACATCATTTTCACCTCAACACCGCTGGAACCCTGATGAAACTAAAAGCGGTGCTGTACTTCTTGCCTCTGCTGACCGCCTGCGCTGCAGGTCGCGAAGGCTGGTTGCGCGTTGGTGAACGACATTTATACGACATCATGCCGGCACATGACCCCGAAGCCATTAACGGGTTCAGTGAAGTTACCGTGTTCAATGACTATATAGATAACAGCGTATGGGTTTCCAAAGAATCGGGCTGCGTGCAGATGAAGCAGGAAACTGCGCAGACCTACAGCGGAACAGGAGCACTGCGCTTAACCTGGGACAAAGTGAGCGGTGGCTGTACCTGGATAGGTATGGGATTCGGCTGGAACAACTGGGCGCCCAAGGACATGAATGGAGTGCTGGACAGCGCCGCCCTTCAATTTCAGGTTAAGTCGGTAAAAGGTTCATTCAGCAACCTTCCGGTCGCCTTTGGACTGGAAGATTATGCCGGCGTACAAGCCTGGTACGGCTTCAACAGCACCTTGGCTTCGGGCACATTCAATGACAGCAACTGGACCGCGGTGACCATCCCGATGAACCTATTCCCCATAAGTGCCCGCGACGTGGACCCCGGCAAAATAAAACAACTTATTATCCAGCTTGAAGGCGACGGAGCTATTTATCTGGACGAAATACGCATCATCAGAAATCCATAGCATGAACCTAAAATTCCTGTCACTCAACATTGGCGTGATGTTGCTTTCTGTGGAAGCAGGGGCGCAGCAACGCTTTGTGGATGTGGACGCCCTGATTGCGCGGATGAGTCTGGAAGAGAAAATCGGACAGATGACCCAGATTGACCTCGGGGTAATTGCCCGTGGTTCCATCTGTAATCTGGAAAAACCTCAAAATTTAGACAGCCAAAAACTCACAACGGCCATCAGCATGTACCATATCGGTTCTGTGCTGAACGTGGGCTGCGGAAGCGGGGCCATGAGCCTGGAAAGATGGCGCAGTATTGTGCGACAAATTCACCGTGAGAACCAGCGCCTTTCCAGACTGAATATTCCCATCATCTACGGTATTGATGCCATACACGGGGCCAATTACACCCTGGGTTCCACCTTATTTCCGCAGCAGATAGGTCTTGCCGCTACTTGGGATACCGCCTTAGTGCGCAAAGTATTTGCCGCATCGGCCTATGAAACCAGGGCAGCTGGCACGCCCTGGAACTTTTCACCCGTGCTCGACCTGGCCCGGCAGCCGCTCTGGTCGCGCTTCTTTGAAACATTTGGCGCCGATGTGCATCTGAGCAGCAGCATGGCCACCGCCGCCATCAAAGGACTGCAAGGGGATAACCCTGCTTCACCCTACCATGTGGCCGCCTGCATGAAGCACTTTCTGGGATACGGCTTCCCGCTCAGCGGCAAAGACCGTACACCCGCATGGATACCAGACCGGGAACTCCGCGCCTACTTCGCGCCGCCTTTCCAAGCAGCTATAAAACAAGGTGCCATGAGCGTGATGATCAACTCCGGCGCCATCAACGGAATACCGGTGCATGCCAATGCCGATATCATGAGCGGGTTGCTGCGTCGCGAAATGGGGTTTGAAGGGGTTGCAATCAGCGACTGGGAAGACATTCAAAAGCTGCTAAACGTACACCATGTGGCAGCCGACCTGAAAGATGCGGTGCGCATGAGTATTGAAGCCGGCCTGGACATGAGCATGACGCCTAACGACTTCGCCTTTTGCGATTTACTGGCAGAGCTGGTGCGCGAAGGACGTATTTCAGAGCGTCGCCTGGACAGTTCTGTACGCCGCATCCTGATCATGAAGGCAAGGCTGGGATTATTTGACACAACCATATTCGGCGATGAAATATATCCGGACTTCGGTTCAGAAAAACACAAAAATCTGAGCTTTGAAGCAGCGGCAGCTTCTCTGACACTGCTTAAAAACAACGCCGATGTGCTTCCGCTGAAGAACAAGGAACGGGTGTTTGTGTGCGGCCCCGCTGCACATTCCATGCACCTGCTCAACGGAGCCTGGAGCCGAACTTGGCAGGGCAACGACACCAGCTTCCATCACGACAATCGCAAAACCATTGCCGCCTCCTTGAGGAACTATTTAGGCCCGGAACGGGTTTTAGATGATGCCGCATGCGCAGACCGTAAAAGTCTTTTGCGAATGGCTGCGAAATCAGACAAGATTGTGGTATGCCTGGCCGAAGACCCGGGCACGGAAATACCCGGAAATATTGATGATCTGAACCTGCCGCGGGCGCAGCAGGAACTGGTAACTGCCCTATCAAAACTGGGCAAGCCCATCATTCTCGTGTGTTGCTTCGGAAGGCCGCGCATCATCCACGAAACAGCAAAACAGGCTGAGGGCATACTCTATGCATACCTGCCAGGAGATGAAGGCGGAAGAGCCATTGCAGCATGCATCACAGGCCGCATCAACCCTTCAGGACGTTTGCCATTTACCTACCCCAGAACGGCCAATGAATTCGTGAATTACGACCATACCGCTTCCGAAGAAATACATACAGACTTTTCCAACACCGCCTACCGACCGGAATTCGACTTCGGAGCCGGCCTTTCCTATACACGCTTCCGATGCGATACCATGGTAGTTTCGCAGGAAGCACTCGGAGATGGAGATTCCGTCGAAGTGCGCGTGCAAATCTCCAATACCGGCAACAAAAGTGGCACGGAAACCGTACAGCTCTATTACCGGGATCCTGTGGCTTCCATTACGCCGGCAGTTAAAAAACTGATAGCCTTCCGCAAAATCAGCCTGGAACCCCAAACCCGGGGAACGCTGCGCTTCGTATTGTACAAAGAAGACTTTGCGCTGGTAAACAGAAACCTCAAAAAAATCGCCGAGCCCGGCATCATCACCTTGCAGGTGGACCGCTTTAAACACGACATCAACATCCATTAACATGAAATCAAGACTGCTCAGCCTGCTTATCCTTTTAGCTATCGGAGCCTGCAAACAGTCCGATCCGCCGCCTCTTCCCGAGGTCGTAGAAAAAGGAGATCTGTTCTTTTCAGGTTATTACTGGAATATCAAGAACAGCCTGGGAAATAACGTCGGGCCGGGGCCGAATAAGTTTTCGGGTTCTTCAGATAATGTCTGGCTGGACCAGGATGGTATGCTGCACCTTAAAATCACCAAATACAACAACATCTGGTATTGCAGCGAAGTCATTTCCGTGAAGGAATTCGGATACGGCACCTACATCTTCACCACCGCCAGCGATTTGACTTCCTTCAGTGAAAAAACAGTACTGGGCCTATTTACCTGGAATGATTATTCCTTCCAGAGCCAGGCGAATAGCGAAGTGGACATTGAATTCGCGCGCTGGAATAACGCTGCGGACAGCCAGTTGCTCACCTACAGCGTGCAGCCTGTTTGGTTCGACAATGCCTCACCCTATTTCGAGCGTACACACAGACCTCGCATTCCTGTTTCTGCGCTGAAAGGCCTGAGTACACATGTATTCCGCTGGACCGCCGACTCAATCCGCTGGGAATCTTACACAGGAGACAAATACCCCGGCGGACAGTTGTTATCGTCTTGGTCATTCGACAGAAACAATATCACCAGGCGAAAGATAGAAGGAAGTAAACTCTCCGATCCGATTCTTATACCCGCTGCGGAAGACAGCACCAATGTGCGCTTCAACCTGTGGCTCCTATTCGGGCAAGCGCCGGCTAACGGCAAAGAGCAGGAAGCCGTGATTAAATCTTTCCGACATATTCCAATTTAAATGAAGAAACAAAAACAAACCCAATTCCATACCATGAAAAAAATTACCACACTCCTGTTGAGTGGCATGTTTGCCCTGGCCGGCTACAGCCAGGTACCGGACTTGCCAATCACTTTCGACAACTCCTCCATTACCTATACCCTGGTGGACTTTGGCGGCAACGCAAGTAAAGTTGCGGCAGACCCGAAGAATTCTTCAAACAAGGTAGCCGAGGTAACCAAAACCAATACCGCCCAAACCTGGGCAGGTACCACAATTGGACCCGCCACCGGACTGGCGAACAAAATCCCTTTCAGTTCCAGCAGCTACAAGATCCTTATGAAGGTGTATTCACCCGACAGCGGCATCGTAATTCGCCTCAAGGCTGAAGACCCAAACGATGGCACCAAAAGCGTGGAAACCGACGCAAAGACCACCAAAAAGAATAGCTGGGAAACACTGGAGTTTGACTTCACCAAACAGGCTGCCGGAACCGCTGCCATCAACTATAGTTATACCTACCAGAAATTATCGGTATTCTTCAACTTTGGTGTTGATGGCGCCACTGCCGGTACTAAAACCTATTACTGCGATGATATTCAGATGGCCGTTGCCACCAAGTCCCAGATTGACCTTCCCGTAAGCTTTGAAGGAAGCAGCGTGGATTACACCATGATTGATTTCGGAGGCAATGTCAGCTCACTAAGCGTTGACCCGGTAGTTTCTACCAACACCGCCGCGAAAGTAGTGAAAGGCAATACGGCTGAACTTTGGGCAGGAACTACCATTGGCACGGCTTCCGGCTTCGCCAATAAAATACCATTCACTGCAAACACTCCTAAAATCACGGTTCGTATTTATTCACCCGACAGCGGCATCGTAATTCGCCTTAAAGCCGAAAACGCCGCCAATGGCAGCATCAGCGTAGAAACAGATGCGCTAACCACTAAAAAGAACACCTGGGAAACCCTGGAATTCGATTTCACAAAACAGGTTGCCGGTACTGCTGCCATCAACTACAGCAATACCTATCAGAAGTTGTCCATTTTCTTCAACTTTGGTGTTACCGGAGCCACCGCGGGTGCAAAGACATACTATTTCGATGACGTGAAAATGGGCGCTGCCATCAATGCGCAGATTGACCTTCCAGTGACCTTTGATGCCACCAAGGTGGATTACACCATGATTGACTTCGGCGGAAATGTAAGCTCTGTCGTTACCGACCCCACCGCTTCCACCAATAAAGTGGCTCAGGTGGTGAAAGGCAACACCGCCGAACTCTGGGCCGGTACCACCATCGGAACTGCCGCAGGCTTCGCGAAGAAGATTCCCTTCACCGCCAATACACCTAAAATGACCATGCGCGTATGGTCGCCCGACAGCGGTATTGTGGTGCGCCTGAAGGCGGAAGATCCCGCCAACCCGACCGTCAGCGTGGAAACCGATGCACTTACCACCAAGAAGAACGCATGGCAAACCCTTGAATTCGACTTCAGCAAGCAGGCCAATGGTACCGCCGCCATTAACTACGGCAACACCTACCAGAAGCTTTCCGTGTTCTTCAACTTCGGTGTTACAGGGGCCACAGCAGGCAAAAAAACCTACTACTTTGACGATGTGCAGATGGGCGACCCGCTGTTTAAGCAGATAGACATGCCTGTAACCTTTGATGCCAAAGACGTGGACTATACCATGATTGACTTCGGCGGAAACATGAGCTCCGTAGATGTTGACCCTAAAAATGCCGCAAACAAGGTAGGAAAGGCCATTAAATCAGCTACTGCTGAACTTTGGGCAGGCACTACAATTGGCACCACTACAGGCTTTGCAAACAACATCCCCTTTGATGCCACGCATAATACCATCATCATGAAGGTTTATTCGCCCGATGCAGGTATTGTGGTAAAGCTAAAAGCAGAAGACATAAACGATCCTTCCAAGAGCGTGGAAACAGATGTGAGCACTACTGTTGCCAATAAATGGGAAGTGCTTCGCTTTGATTTCACCAAGAATTCAAACGGAACACCGGCCATCAACTACAATACTTCCTACAAGAAACTCTCTGTATTCTTCAACTTTGGTGTTACTGGTGCAACTGCCGGTGTCAAAACGTATTATTTCGACAGCGTAGCTATGGGTGGCAGCAGCGCCCCCAGCAAGGTGAATATTACCTTTCGTGTAGATGCGCGGAACGTTACGCTTGGCGCAGGTGAAGTGTTGACCCTGAACGGCTCTTTCAACAACTGGTGTGGTGCCTGTGCGCCTATGACCAAGGCCGCCGGTTCTGATGTCTGGTCGCTCACCATCCCGCTGGATACTGCCACGGAATACGAATACAAGTTTGTGGTAGGCAACTGGGTGAAAGACGAAAAACTCGCCGTTGGCCTGCCCTGCGTGAAAACCACCGGACAATACACCAATCGCGTATTTCGCACCGCACTTGCCGGAGACAGCCTCCCCGTAGTTTGCTGGGAAAGCTGCCAGGCCTGCGGCGCTTCTGCTGTTACCGAACAAATGAGCAGCAATCTGCGTATATTCCCCAATCCCGCCAACGGACAGGTGCATATTGAGATGGAAACTGCAGCTTCCCAAGGTGCAGACATAAGCATCATGAATACGATCGGACAAGAAGTGCTGAAGAGCCGCTTTGAACAGGGACGTCTGGATACCACTTTAGACATCAGCAGTCTGCGCAGTGGCATCTATCTCATCAACATCAAGGGCAAAGAACAATCCTGGAGCCAAAAGCTGCAGGTGCAATAAGTTCCCTCAGGAAAACAAAAAATCCGGCACCATGCCGGATTTTTTGTTTGAAAGAAATAATAACCTTGATTTGTTCACGCCATGCAACAAAAAAATCTCACCTCGGCTCTGTCGGTCATCATCACCGTATTCTTCTTCTGGGGCTTTGTGGCTGCTTCCAACGGTATCTTCATCCCTTTTTGCAAGAAGCATTTTGAACTGAGCCAATTTCAATCTCAACTCATTGACGCCACATTCTACGGCGGCTATTTCATTGGATCGCTGATTCTGTTGGCGCTGTCGCGCATGTTCAAAGTAGAAATACTCAACCGCATTGGCTACAAACGCGGCATCATCTATGGGTTCCTGATTTCCATCGTGGGCGCCCTTGCCATTATACCCTCGGTAAATGCGGGCTCCTTCCCGCTCATTTTGGCGTCCTTCTTTGTGCTGGCTCTGGGATTTTCCTTGCAACAAACCTGCGCACAGCCATTTGTAATTGCCTTAGGAAATCCCTCTGGGGGTGCCCACAGACTAAGTCTGGCCGGTGGCGTAAACTCTCTGGGAACCACACTGGGGCCACTGGCCGTGGGCTTTATCTTGTTTGGCACCCTGAGCGGCGACGGACAAGCATCCCTGAGTTCCATCAATCAGCTTTATCTGCTGCTGGCGGGGGTATTCCTGCTGGTAACACTGATTTTATGGCGTTCGAAGCTACCTGAAGTGGGCAGCGATGAAAGCTATGAACCCGGCTTCGGCGCACTGAAGTTCCCTCAATTGAGGTTAGGCATGCTGGCCATCTTCACCTATGTGGGTGTAGAAGTTACCATTCAGAGCAATATGGGCGCACTGCTGGCAGAACCTGCCTTCGGTGGCTGGAAAGAGCATGAAATTGCGCCTTTCATTTCATTGTACTGGGGCAGCCTCATGATTGGCCGCTGGGCCGGTTCTATCGCGGTATTTTCTCTGTCGCAGAGGATGAAATGGCTCATGAGCATCCTGGTTCCCTTTTTGGCCTTTGGCGTGGTATTGGGCGTGAATAAACTCAGTGGCAAACCTGTAGATGCGCTTTATCCCTATGCACTCTGCGTGGGCGTGCTGATTCTGAATTTCCTGCTCAGTAAAGAAAAACCGGCCCGTACCTTGTTGCTCTTTTCTTTTTTCGGATTGGTTGCCATGTGCATCGGCCTATTAACTACAGGAACCGTGGCCATGTTTGCCTTCCTGAGCGGAGGCTTAGCATGCAGCATCATGTGGCCCTGCATTTTCGCCTTGTCTATTGCCGGACTTGGAAAATACTCCGGACAAGGCTCCGCCTTCCTGATTATGATGATTCTTGGCGGTGCGGTAATTCCTCCTGTTCAGGGATTGCTCGCCGATAAAATCGGCATACACCAGAGCTACCTGATTACGCTGCTGTGCTTCGGCTACCTGGCATACTTCGCTTACAGGGCTAAAACTTTGTCTCCGGGCGCTGATGAGCCGGCAAGCATGGGCCATTAAGCGATATAAAGTCTTAAGACAAAAAAGCCCCTGAATCAGGGGCTTTTTTTATCCTTCAAACTTATAGCCTACTCCTCTCAGGGAGATGAAGTAACGTGGATTTCTGGGATCTTCTTCGAAATACTTCCGAAAGGCCAGAATAAAATTATCAATGGTTCGGGTACTCGGATAAACATTATAGCCCCAAACGGTATGCAATATGCGTTCTCTGCTCACTACCGAGCCTTTGTTCTCTATAAGCAACTTCAAGAGCAGGGCTTCTTTCTTGGTAAGCAGGAAATCACCCTCTATACCACGGGCCTCAAAGCTTTCAAAATTCACCATGAAGCCATCACCGAAATGATATTCCTTCATACCGGGCGCATAGTCGTGCGTTTTGCTTCGCTCCAGCAGTTTTCGCACACGCAGCATCAATTCTTCCAGATTAAAAGGCTTGGCGATATAATCATCCCCACCCTTTTTCAGGCCGTTAATACGGTCTTCTGAGCTTCCACGGGCGGAGAGAAATAGAATAGGCACCTGCTGATTGGTCAGTCGGATGCTTTCACACACTGCCAATCCATCCATACCGGGCAACATTACATCGAGAATCACCAAGTCAAAGTTCTCCTCCTTGAAACGCTGAACCGCTGAATTTCCGTCCCTTACGGCAACTACCTTGTACTCCTCCATCTCCAGGTTGAGTTTCAGCATATCCGAGATATCCTGTTCATCTTCAACCAGAAGGATCCTGCTTGACTTAAGCGTGCCTGCATTCATATCGCGCTGCTAACTAACCGCAAATCAGGGGGTTTTATTATTGCCTGAAAAGCACCCTGAACACCGCACCCCCCGGTTTATTGTCTTCAACCCTGATTTTGGCCTTATGCCATAGTAGGATTTTCCGCACCAAATACAGGCCCAGACCCGTTCCTTTGGAGTTGCGCACCCGCTCATCCCCCACTCTGTAAAATTTCTGAAATATTTTGGTTTTCTCCGATTTTGGGATGCCGGGACCTTGGTCTGCCACCCTGATTTCCAAACCTCCATGCACATAGTTTCCGGAAATATGCACCTTGGCATGTGCACCACCGGAATACTTGATGGCATTGTTGATCAGATTACTGAATGCCAGTTGCAGTGAAGCCTCGTCACCACTTACATAAAGCTCCGGTTCTATTTCCAGAATCATTTCACCTGCAAAACCCGGAAATAAAGCCTGTACACGCACCTTTTCCAACAGCAGACTCAGATTCACCGGCGCTCGTTCAAATTGATAAACACGCCCTTCAATCCTGGAAGCTACAATTACGTTGTTCATTAATTCATCCAGCCTGTTGGCATTGTTTTCTGCTACTGACTTCAACTCTTCAACATGATCGGGCCTGAGACCGTGTCGCCGCAGTGTTTGCATGGCCAGCTTTACTGCGGCTACGGGCGTTTTTAATTCATGGGTAACGGCCAGCAGAAAATTATTTTGTTGCTGATTGAAATTCATAATGGCGTGAAACCTGAGCAAGAGCCAGATAAACGCGGCCATCACTAAGGCAGACATAATACCTCCGGCAACGATAAACAGGTTGCGTCTTCGCTGGAAGCGATCATACACCTCCTCAATAGCCGTGGGCGCCACATCCACCCGTATGCGCTCATCCAGATAAACTCCATCATGGATATTCAGGCGAAGCACCCCCTCACTGTTTCGCGCAACCACTTCGCCCATCATGGCTACATTGGCGCGGTAAATACCCTTTTCGTAGCGGAACTCTGTAACTTGTCCGCTGTCGTACATTCCGCGCAACACCTGTTCCTTAACTAAATTTTCAGCAACCCGACTCTGATTGGCCATGAGTTGACGCCGCAGGTCCATTTCAATGCGCCCGTAATTCAGCAAAGCGAACATCCACCAACTGAACACGGTGAAAATAAACAGCACAATGACCCAGGTAAATGCCCAGATTAGCTGTTGCCTTTTCATGCTTCGCAAGTTATGACCGCAGCGCTTTTTTCGGCGCATCTGATGCAGCTAACCTGAAGTGTTTTGCATCTTCGCGGCATGGACTCCAAGACGCTGCCTGAGTACAGCCGTTCACAACTGGCCCTGCGCAATGGACAAGACCGTCCTGAAATATGGGTTGCCTTTCGCGGAATCATTTATGATGTAAGCAACAGCCGACTATGGCGCAAAGGCATGCACTATGAGCACTGGGCCGGACAGGATCTCACCGAGGAACTGGCAGCAGCGCCGCACAGCGAGGCTGTTTTTGAACGCTTCAGCCCGGTGGGAATGCTCAAACCGAGCTAAAAGGATAATTCCTCACCTGCACAGCGGTTTATGCCTTAATTTCGCCCCAAATTCAACCCGCAATGAAATTCGACATCGCAATTATAGGCAGCGGCCCCGGGGGGTATGTGGCTGCCATCCGCGCCTCCCAACTGGGTAAAAAAGTGGCTGTGATTGAAAAAGCCGACCTGGGTGGTGTATGCCTGAACTGGGGATGTATCCCTACCAAGGCACTGCTGAAAAGCGCTCAGGTTTTTGACTACGTGAACCATGCCGCCGATTACGGCATCAGCATCAAGGGTCATGAAGCAGATTTTGACGCCATGATTAAGCGTAGCCGCGGTGTGGCCGGTGGCATGAGCAAAGGCGTTGAGTTTCTGATGAAGAAGAACAAAATTACCGTCATCAAAGGCGCCGGCAAACTGGCAGGAAAAGGCAGTGTTGAAGTAACTTCCGCCGATGGCAAGAAAGAAAAAGTAGAAGCTGACCACATCATCCTGGCTACAGGCGCGCGCCCCAGAGAACTGCCCAACGTAAAAATTGACGGCAAGAAAATTGTTGGATACCACGACGCCATGGTGCTTCCCAAAAAACCTGAAAGCATGGTAATCATCGGCTCCGGTGCCATTGGCGTGGAATTCGCTTATTTCTACAGCACTATTGGAACCAAGGTGACCATTGTGGAATATATGCCCCGCATTCTCCCTATTGAAGATGAAGAAATCAGCGCTGAACTGGAAAAAATCTACAAGAAGCGCGGTGTAAACATCCTCACCAACGCTTCCGTAGAGGCTGTGGATACCGCAGGAAAATCCTGCAAGGTTCAGGTAAAAACTGCCAAAGGAAATGAAGTGATTGAGTGCGATATTGTACTCAGCGCCGCAGGTATTCAGACTAATCTGGAAAATCTGGGCCTGGAAGAACACGGAGTGAAAACCGACAAAGGCAAAGTGGTGGTGGATGATTTCTACCGCACTTCCGTTCCCGGAGTTTATGCCATCGGTGACATTGTTCCCGGACCGGCCCTGGCACACGTAGCCAGCGCAGAAGGCATCATCTGCGTAGAAGCCATCTGTGGCCATCACCCGGAACCGCTGAACTACAACAACATTCCCGGCTGTACTTATTGCATCCCGGAAGTAGCCAGCGTAGGGCTTACAGAGGCTAAAGCCAAAGAACTTGGATACGATATCCGCGTAGGCAAATTCCCCTTCTCCGCCAGCGGTAAAGCCAGCGCATCAGGTGCCAAGGAAGGTTTTGTCAAGGTTATTTTCGACAAGAAATACGGAGAATGGCTGGGCGCACACTTCATCGGTGCCGGGGTTACGGACATGATTGCTGAAGCAGTTGTAGCCAGAAAACTCGAAACAACAGGTCATGAAATCATCACGGCGGTACACCCCCACCCCACCATGAGTGAGGCGGTGATGGAAGCGGTGGCCAAGGCCTACGACGAGTGCATTCACCTGTAATCTGAATCAACACAAGAATCCGGCCTGTGCATCCTGCACAGGCCTTTTTTATGCCCCATGCTGCAACTACACCGATTTACCTTCAACCCATTTCAGGAAAACACTTACCTGATCAGCCACTCTGACGGAACCTGCCTGATTATTGACCCCGGCTGCCATACTGCCTCCGAGCAACAACAGCTTACTCATTATGTCAGCAGCGAACAACTAAAACCGCTGGCTATTGTGAACACCCACGCGCATATTGACCATATACTTGGGCTTGATTACCTGCGCAAACACTACCA
>JAGWYC010000271.1 GCA_018969565.1 Bacteroidota bacterium
GGACGGGCAGCAACTTCTCGGCTGTCTTTCAGTTTCAAAGAACCGGAAGCTACATTGCGCGGGTTCGCATAGGGCAGTTCACCGGCGGCCACACGGTCTTCATTTAACTTTTCGAAAGCCTTGCGGTGCATGAAAATCTCACCGCGAATTTCAAAGGATGAAGGAAAGCTGCCGTGCAGTTGTTTTGGCAGACTGCGGATGGTGCGCACATTCTCGGTAACATCATCACCCTGAACGCCATCACCGCGGGTTACAGCCTGTACCAGTTTCCCTTCTTCATAAAAAATGGAAATGGCCAGCCCATCTACTTTCAGTTCACAGATATACTCATAATGTTCACCACCGAGCGCTTTGGCAATGCGCGCATCAAATTCCCGCAGTTCGCTTTCACTATAGGTATTTCCCAGGCTGAGCATGGGCCTTTTGTGTTTCACGCTGCGAAACTCGTTGCTTACATCCGAGCCGATATGCCTGGTTGGAGAATCGGTATGAGCATACTGCGGAAATTGTGTTTCCAGGTATTCCAGTTCTTTCAGCAGCCGGTCAAACTCAAAATCAGAAATCACAGGTTCTGCAAGCACATAATATTTGTAATTATGCGTTTTCAGCTCCTCTGTAAGCTGGTCAATTCTGTCCTTTGCCTGCTGCTGATTCATGCTTTCTGCAAATGAACAACAAGCGCATTAGCTTTTATCAACAGCTATTTGCAGAATGTCCCTTAATCGTTGAATTTCATTTGACTTCGGAATTCCTGCCCAGAGGGCAAATTCACGTAGAAACAGGGTCTGGTTTTGTTGTAATTCCGGCATCACCGAGCGGCTGCCTGCTGATTTGGAAAGTTTGGCGCCTTCCGGGCCATAAATCAGGGGATGATGGCCAATCTGAATGTCACCGAACGCAGTAAGGCCGGCGAGCTGCGACAACTGCTGCTGAATCAGAGAAGAGATGAATAAATCTTCGCCACGAAGGATATGGCTTACGCCGAAATAGAGGTCGTCAGACACGCTGCACAGGTGGTAGGCCGCGCTGTCGTTTTTCTTCCAGATAACGGGGTCTTCTAATGGCGTAGTATGGCTGAGTGCTGAACCAATAAGGGCATCCTGCATATACACCACTGCTTGCTCAGGCAGAACCAGTTTCAGGCTGTATTCCCTACCTGAAAGCTCGGCAGTTGAAGTCCGGCAGTCACAGGGCTTTTTGCTAAGAGTATTTCTGCTGCAGGTGCAGGCATAAAGCAGGTTTCGATCTTTCAGTTGCAGCATGAGCGCCCGGTACATGGGCATCCTGTGTTCCTGCGACCATTGTTGCTGTAGGTCATCGGGCTTGCCGGGACCTTCATCCCAGTCGAGTTCCAGCCAGTCCAGACAACGGAATATGAAATCAACATATTCTGGGCGCACCCTTTCCCGGTCAAGGTCATCGATGCGCAACAGCACTTTTCCACCTGTGGCTCGGGCCAGCCACCAGTTCAGGATAAGGTTATACAGGTTACCCCTGTGCAGGTAGCCACTTGGGGTGGGCGCCAGTCGTGTTTTAACCGGCTGTTCATTGATGATGGCCTGCCGGATCAAGGAGCCGATTCCTTGTGCCGTATTCATTCCTCAGCGAAACTTCATGGTCAATTGAATACGGCGGCGTGCCAGGTCCACATCCAGTACTCTTACCCGAACCTCCTGTCCGAGTTTTAACACCTCCGAGGGATGTTTGATGAACCGGTCGGCGATCTGGCTGATGTGCACCAGGCCATCCTGTTTCACACCTATGTCCACAAAAGCCCCGAAGTCGGTAATGTTGCTTACAATGCCCTGCAATTCCATTCCGGCCTCTACTTGTTCTATACTGCGTATGGCTGCATCGAAGGCCATAGCTTTGGCTTCACCGCGTGGATCCAGTCCGGGTTTGCGCAATTCACCCAAGATGTCCATAATGGTCAGTAAACCGAGTTGGGTATCTTCCTGTACATAACGTTCAGGTTTTATACGGCTGATATGTTGTTCGTTGCCGCTGAGGTCTTTCAGGGCGATGCCCAGATCGCGGGCCATGTTCTGAACCAGCGGATAGCGTTCGGGGTGAACCGCGCTGTTGTCAAGTGGATTTTCGGATTCGCGTATGCGCAGAAAGCCCGCACATTGTTCAAAGACTTTTGTACCGAGTCTTGGGATTTCCATCAATTGTTTGCGGCTGGTAAACGGGCCGTGGGTACTGCGGAATTCGGTGATGTTTCTTGCGGTCTGAGGCCCTATTCCGCTCACGTAAGCCAGCAGGTGTCTGCTTGCGGTATTCAGGTTTACGCCCACGCTGTTCACGGCACTTTCCACAACAGCATCGAGGCGTTTACGCAACAGTGTTTGATTGACATCATGCTGATATTGCCCTACACCGATGTTTTTAGGATCGATTTTTACCAATTCTGCCAGCGGATCCTGCAAACGCCTGCCTATGGAAACGGCGCCGCGGAAGGTGAGGTCAAGCTCCGGAAATTCTTCCGCAGCCACCTCTGAAGCACTGTAAATGCTGGCGCCTGCTTCATTGACCATATACACTTCCAGACCGGGAATATTCAGATTTTGAATGAAGTCGGCCGTTTCGCGTCCGGCAGTTCCGTTGCCAATGGCCATGACCGTAATTCCGGTTTCGTCCAGCCATTTGCGAATCATCCGGGCGGCACCGCTTTCGTCTTTTTTGGGCTCGTGGGGATAGATGGTCCCATGTTGCAGAAGATCTCCGTTCTTATTCAGGCAAACGACCTTGCAGCCGGTGCGGAAGCCCGGGTCTATGGCCAAAACACCTTTTTCTCCCAGAGGGGCAGCCAGCAGCAGTTGTTTTGCATTCATGGCAAAAACGGCGATGGCATCTTCATCGGCTTTTTCCTTTGCAGCCTGTATAGATTCCCGTTCCATGGCCGGGTGTAAAAGACGATCCCAGGAGTCGCTCAT
>JAGWYC010000272.1 GCA_018969565.1 Bacteroidota bacterium
GAAAAAAAACCTGCATAAGCTTAGAAACAGCAGCACGGAATCAAGCATCAGAAGGGCGCTTTTACTTAACTTTGCAATTGTATAGCATCAGCAATAAAAGGCATGGAAGAGATTATCAACCGTGAAGAGGAACACATTGAGGTGAACAGCGGCGTGAAGCATCTGGAAGAGGCGGAACAACTCGTCGAAGAGGCAATCGCCGAAGAACAGGTTCAGGATCACAGCGATTATTCTGATTTTTCCAAAGAAGCTTTACTGGAAAAAGCCAGGAATACCGTAGATCATCCCGATACCCGCTACGCTGCGGAAGTTTTCCGCAAGTTGCACCAAGCCTTTGACACGCTGTTGCAGCAGGAACGTCAGGATTTATTGCGCCAATGGGTAGAGGAAGGGAATGAACCCCGCGACTTCAAGGCACCTGCCGATGCTAGTCGTCAGCAATTCAACGCTGTTGAGCTGCAGTTCCGCGAGCGCAAAGCCGAAGAAAAGCGCAGGGCTGAAGAGGAAAAAATGGCTAACTACAAGAAAAAGCTGGCCATCCTCGACAAGATGAAAGACCTTGTAGATAGTGAGGAAACCAAAGGCAGCCTGGACAAAATCAAGGAATTGCAGAAAGAATGGAGGCTGATTAAATCTATTCCACTGCAATACCGGGATGACCTATACGAGCGCTATCGCTTCTACCTGGATAAATTCTATGACAACCTGAGTATCGAAAATGAACTCAAGCAGCGCGACCGCGAAGTAAACCTGGCGGCCAAGATTGACTTGTGCATCAAGATGGACGAGCTGTTGCAGGAAAAGAGCATCAAGAATGCCATGATCCTGTTTAACAAATACCGCGAAGACTGGAGCAATATCGGGCCGGTTCCACGCGAGGTAAGTGATGAGATCTACCGCCGTTTCAAGGAAACTGCAGACAAGGTGCTTGCTTCCAAGAAAGAACAGATGGAAGTCATCAATGCAGAACGCGCCAGCAATCTGAAGCTGAAGATTCTGCTTTGTGAGAAGTTGGAAACCTTGAACACCACCTGGCCTGAAACGGGAAAACAATGGGCTCAGCGCGCTGAAGAGGTGGAAGCCCTTATGGACGAATGGAAAAAAACCGGACAGGGACCAAGACAGGAAGGTGACGAAGCCTGGAACCGCTTCCGCGAAGCACGACAGGAGTTTTTCAATGCACGCCGCAACTTCTTCAAAAAACTTGGCGCCGACCGCGAAGAAAATCTGCAGAAGAAACTGGCTCTATGTGAACAGGCCGAGAAACTGAGTGACCGCAGTGACTGGGGGAAAACTACCGAAGAGTTACTGAAACTACAGGAGTCCTGGAAGAAAATCGGACCCACCCCTGAGCAAAAGAGCGATGAGGTATGGAAACGTTTCCGCGGGGCCTTCGACGCCTTTTTCGAACGTAAAAATCAGGCCTTTAAAGCCCGCAAATCCGAAGAAAAGGAAAACCTTAAAATCAAAACCGGCATTGTTGAAGCCTTAGAAGCATTGGCTTCCGAAGAACCCGGTGAAGATGTTTTTGCACGCCTGAAAGTATTGCAAAGCCAATGGATGCAAACCGGGTTTGTGCCTGCTGCGCAGAAAGAAGAACTCCAGAAACGTTTTCAGAAAATCAGCGACGAATTATACGGTCGTTTCCGCAAGAACCGCGATGAGGCCAAGCAATCCATGCTCAAAGAGCATTTTGAAGCCATGGCAGGCAGCCCCGACGGTGCAAACCGCCTGAAATTTGAAGAGCGTCGTATCCGTGACCGGATTACCGCCCTGCGCGGCGAATTGTCCACCATGGAAAACAATATGGCCTTTTTCTCCCGTTCTAAAGGAGCGGATTCTTTCTTAAAGCAGTTTGAAGAGAAGAAACTTCAACTGGAACAGCAAATAAAAAGGCTGGAACAGGAGTTGAAAACCATCCGGAACGTGAAGCCGGGTAATGCCTGATTTATACCGGGTAGCTGACTTTCTGGGATACTTGCTCCATGCCAAAGGAAAGCATGGGGTTCACTCGCCTTTTGTATATCGCTTTGTTACCGAAATCCTGGAACAAAAGCAGATACACCCTGCCTATCACAATATTGAACTGATTCGGGCTGCGATGCTGCAATCCAAAGCTGAAATCCGCATGAATGATTTCGGTGCAGGCAGAAAAAAGGACATCCGCAGCCTCCGGGAGATTACAGAAAGCACAGCAAAACGCGCCAAATACGGTCGCTTGCTTCACCGCATTATTGACGCCTTTAAGCCGGAATTTGCGGTGGAACTGGGTACCTGTACCGGCATCTCAACCATGTACCAGAGCATTGGCATGAATCGTCAGCCCCTGTTCAGCATCGAAGGTGACCCTACCCTGGCGGAAATTGCAGAAAGCAACCTGCGCGAAGCCGGGCTTGAAGAAAAGGGCCGCATCATCCGAGGGAACTTCGACACCGTTTTTCCTGCGCTGCTGCAAGAACTCCCACGCCTGGACTATCTGTTTGCCGACGGCAACCACACCCTGGAAGCCACCCTGCACTATTTCGACCTGGCTATGCAGAAGGCCCATGAGGGCACAGTGTTTATCTTTGATGATATTCACTGGAGTGAAGACATGCACCGCGCCTGGAACATCATCAGAAATCATAAGGAAGTGCGTGTAAGTATGGATATTTTTGCAATGGGTCTGGTATTTTTCAGGGCCGGACAAGAAAAGGAGCATTTCATCCTCCGCTATTAAACATGGTACGCTTTACCCATACCATCCGCGCCCGTTATGGCGAAACCGACCGCATGGGTCTGGTGTACCACGGAGTGTATGCCCAGTACCTTGATGAGGCGCGCACGGAAATGCTGCGCAGCCGGGGAATTACCTACCGCGAAATTGAGGAACACGGTATCCTGATGCCGGTGCGCGAACTCAGTATTCGATA
>JAGWYC010000273.1 GCA_018969565.1 Bacteroidota bacterium
CGGTCTGCAATTAAGTGCTGAAGCCGCAGACGCAGTTTCACGTTCCTTTCAGTTCCTTCAATCTTATATGGACCGCGCAGAGCGCCCGGTTTATGGGGTGAATACCGGCTTCGGTTCATTATGTGATGTACAGATTTCCTCAGAAAATCTGGAAGAATTACAGCGCAACCTGCTCATCACCCATGCCGCGGGCACGGGAAACCTGCTTCCGTATAAGCTGGTGCGCCTGATGCTGCTGCTGAAAATTCATTCGTTGAGTAAAGGAAATTCGGCAGTGAGTCCGGAACTCATGCAGGCGCTGTTGCGTTTGTACAACAATCCATACCTGCCTCAGGTACATGAACAGGGTTCGCTCGGCGCTTCCGGCGACCTGGCACCCTTGTCAGAACTGGTTTTACCGTTGATTGGACATGGAAACCTGTGTGATGAACAGGGGAATACAATACCTGCCGGAGCTTGGCTGCAAATGCAAGGTATGCAGGCACATCGCCTGCATCCTAAAGAAGCATTGGCGCTCATCAACGGCACGCAGTTTATGCAGGCTTTAGGTATTCATCAGCTTCTTCAGACAGCGTCCATTCTGAAACAATTGCCAAGAGTGGCATCCTTGAGTATTGAAGCATTTCAGGGCCGCTCGGAGCCTTTTATGCCCCAGCCCCATGCCATTCGTCCGCATCCCGGACAGATGAAGGCTGCCGCAGAAATTTACAGGCTCATGCAGGAAGCAGGAACCGCAGGCCGGCAAACGCCCTACGTTCAGGATCCATATTCCTTCCGCTGCATCCCTCAGGTACACGGGGCTTCTTATGATGCCATCAGCCATGTGCAGGAAGTGTTTCTGCGGGAAATGAATGCCGTTACCGATAACCCCAACGTGTTTCCGGAAGACGGACTGGTGCTGTCTGCCGGAAATTTCCACGGACAGCCTTTGGCTCTTGCAGCGGATTATCTGGCGATGGCGCTGGCAGAGCTCGCTTCCATCAGCGAACGACGCACCTACCTGCTCATCAGCGGGCAGCGCGGATTACCGCCTTTCCTGGCTGAAGACCCCGGTTTGGATTCCGGATTCATGATTGCTCAATATTCTGCTGCTTCTATGGTGAGCCAGAATAAACAATATTGTACGCCCGCTTCGGTGGACAGCATTGTGAGCAGCAACGGACAGGAAGACCATGTGAGCATGGGCGCCAATGCAGTGCTCAAAGGAATGAAGGTGCTGGAAAACACTAAATCTGTATTGGCTGTTGAATTTGCCTGCGCTGCCCGTGCGCTGCAGTGCCGTAACAGCGATACACTTGCCCCGGAATTGAAAACCTGGATGGCAGACTGGAGTCAGCCCAATCATCGCGAGGTGCCCATGAACCTGATTATGGAACAGGCTCGCAATTTTCTGTTCCCTTAAGGTACTTTTCTCCTGATAAATCCCTCTGTGCTTGTGTAAATTGCGGGCATGGATATGAACAGTTACCTGGAAGCCAACAAACAGCGCTTCCTTGATGAGTTATTCGACTTGCTGCGCATCCCGTCCATCAGCGCAGACACACGTTTTGCGGGTGATGTGCGTAAAGCAGCCGAATTCGTAAAGTCCAAACTGCTGGAAGCGGGTTGTGATATGGCGATGGTTGAAGAAACACCCGGCCATCCGATTGTGTACGGCGAGAAGATTATAGATCCGGCTTTGCCCACAATTCTGGTTTATGGTCATTACGACGTGCAGCCCAGTGTTCCGGATAATCTGTGGACCACTCCGCCATTTGAACCTCAGGTGCGCGATGGTAAGATTTACGCCCGCGGTGCCTGCGATGACAAAGGGCAGATGTATATGCATGTAAAGGCCTTTGAAATGATGCAGCAAACTGGAAACCTGAGTTGCAACACTAAATTCATGATAGAAGGGGAGGAAGAAGTAGGTTCTGCCAGTCTCAGCGCCTATTGTCGTGCCAATAAAGAGCGTCTGACAGCAGATGTGATTCTGGTGAGCGATACTTCCATGATAGCCAATGATATTCCCAGCATAGACGTAGGCCTGCGCGGTCTGGCGTATCTGGAAGTAAAAGTTACCGGCCCGAACCGCGACCTGCACAGCGGGGTTTATGGCGGTGCTGTTCCCAATCCAATCAACGTGCTGTGCAGCATGATTGCCAGCCTGCACGATGAAAACAGACATATCACCATCCCCGGTTTTTACGATGATGTGCTGGAACTGAGCGCCGAGGATCGCGCTGCGCTGAATATGGCGCCTTTTGATGTGGAAGCCTATAAGCGCGACCTGGAAATTGGCGATGTGTATGGAGAAAAAGGATATACCTCTCTGGAGCGCACCGGAACCCGTCCGACTCTTGATGTAAACGGAATCTGGGGCGGATATACCGGTGAAGGATCCAAAACAGTGCTGCCATCTGTAGCGCAGGCTAAGATTTCCATGCGCCTGGTGCCCAATCAGTCTTCGGAGAAGATTGCCGAAATTTTTGAAAGGCATTTCAAGAGCATCGCTCCATCGAGTGTGAAGGTAGAAGTTCATCCCCACCACGGCGGAGAGCCGGTGCTGACTCCAACCGATTCAGTACCTTACAAAGCTGCTGCCGCCGCTATCCGCAAAACCTATGGTAAAGACCCAATTCCGACCAGGGGCGGAGGCAGTATTCCCATTATTGCGCTGTTTGAGAAGGAACTGGGTATCAAAACCATGCTGATGGGCTTTGGTCTGGATAGTGATGACATCCATTCTCCTGATGAACATTATGGACTTTTCAATTACTACAAGGGTATTGAAACCATTCCCTGGTTCTTTCATTACTTCGCTGAAATGAATAAGGCCTGAAAACCAAGCCTGTACTAAAAAAGCCGCCTTCAAGGCGGCTTTTTTTATGCTCTTAATTGATTGTGGGTTCTT
>JAGWYC010000274.1 GCA_018969565.1 Bacteroidota bacterium
GTAAAGAACTGGAGGAATACCTTAAATGGGGCAGTGTAGCCGCCAACGCCATTAATAACTGCCCCTGAGCGCAGGCATGTAGGGCCCCTTCATTCCTGATGGAACCATTATGGAGTGAACTTCTCTCCGGATAATGTCCGCTTTGATGATGGTTAACCCTTTGTCAAACGCCCATACAGAGCAAGAAGTTTCGTTTCCTGCGATTTCCAGGAGAAGTATGATTCCACAGCATGCACCCCATTTTTAGCCATTTCCGCGCGTAGTTCCGGATGATCAGCCAGCAACAATATTTGTGACGCCAATTGTGCAGGGTCTTCCGGGTTAACGCATAGTCCGCAGTGATTGCGCTCTACCACATTTCGATACAACTCAAAATCTGAAGTGATTACCGGTAAGCCCACGCTCATATATTCGAACATCTTAGTGGGGTAACTCCACTCCGAGTTTTTCATGCGCCGGATGATGCACAAGCCAATGCCCATATTCATACTCAATCGGTAACCTTCAGGTAAATCCAAACGACCATAGAACTTTATCTGGTCTTTGATTTCCCGGTAAAAGGATAACGACTCGAGTTTCTGGGAAAGTCCTGAATAAAGAGCGCCAACACAATGAAAATAGAAAATCCTTCCCTGTTTTTTCAGTATGTAGAGCGCTTCGGCAATTTGAAATAAACCGCGGGTTTCCAGCAGTATTCCGATGTAAAAAAGATGCGCTGCGGGCCGAAGGTTCAGGTTCCGGAACTGCCTGAAAAACGGCTCATCCGGGTAGTTAAGTACGATGGTGTAACGGGCACCCATTGCCGCATAATGCGGCGCATACGAATGTTCTGCCAGAATCAATTCAAAACGCCGTGCCGCGCGCTTCTCCCAAAATGCATAAATACCGGCCAGCAACTTCTTTCGGCGTATCCAGGGCTTATCATAAATGTCGGCTGCGAAATGCTCGTGTACATCGAAAATAACCTTACGTCCGAGCAAACGCAACCACAGGCCACATGGAATCAATTCCGGATCGTGAAAATGAAAGATGTCTGCCTTGGTACCAAGCGCTTTGGGAAACATGCGCAGCGAGGCGGTCAGCATTTCCCAGACCCTGTTTTTTAGTCTGCGGAATGGAATGATGCGCACCCCGTCCACTACTTCTTCCCTGTCATGCACTGCAATCAGGGTTACTTCGTATTGGGAAACCAGACTTCTGCAGAACTTATAGAAGATGCGCGTATCCTTGGCAACATGAAGGCTGCTCAGATGACATACCCGGATGCGGTGCGGTTTCAAGTTGTTTCAAATATGCGGTTTTGCTCGGGAAAAGCATGTTGCCGGAAGCGCTTTAACTCTTGAAACTCCTGTTGGTTTTTTCCGGGCCAGGTTTGCCAAGTCCCATCAGCCTGTACCTTCAAAGCATTGTGAAAGCGCAACTCTTTTCCCTGTAACAATCCCAAGTACCAGAAAAAGGGTTCAAAACTGCTGATTTTTATCCCTTTTTCGCTTCGTGTGAAACCTATTTTATAGGTATTGGGCATGTGACACCATTTGAAAATATCGTAAGCGATAAAATCTCCGGGAGAATAGATGATCAGTCCTGTTTTGACCCCCGAACCGGAGGGGTCAGGATACTTATGAAACTCCCAGGGCTGGGCATTATGCGGATGGGTGCCGATGATCACCTCCGCGCCCGTTTCTTCCATCACCTTTCGATAGTTGTTGATCACGTGCTGCTGAGGAAATGCCTGATACGCATTGCCTCCATGCAGGGAAATAACCAGAATTTCGGTTCCTGCGGCGCGCAGCGCTGCTGCCTCCTCATAGAGCGGCGTAAAGTCTGCGTTGGGTACGTTCAATGGCAACAGGTTGGTCAGGTGCGCTTTATTGGGGTCTGGTTTACAGGTATTCAGCGAATAGGTCCATGCTGTGAACCCAAAAGTGAAGCCCTGCCGTTGCAGCATATTTTGCGCAGGATTGAACGACAGTTCCCCGCGCGCGCCAATGGCTATTACCTGCTTTTGTCGGAGAAATTGCAGTGTTGCTTCCAATCCTTCATAACCCTGGTCGAGCATGTGGTTATTGGCTACCGAAAGCACATCATAACGACCCTTTTCCTCGTTGGTAAACAACTGCCATAAAGCTTCATTTCCGTTGAAGTACATGTTGTTCAACATCACTTCCGGAACCCAGGAGGCCGGTTTTGATGTGTCCATGGGCGTTTCCAGATTGGCAAACACCAAGTCGGCATCAAAAAAGCTCCTGGCCTCGTTCCAAAGTGCGCTGCTGTCGGCATCCATCAACACCTTGTAGGGCATTAAATCTCCGCCAACACTCAGCACACATTGTGATAAATACGGCTTTGCCGGCTTCAATATAAATGGCTGATTCCGGAACCAAGATTCCTGTTCTGCTGTTTCGGCGGACCAATGCGGATAGGCATAATACTTATACCCAAAATACAGCAGTTCTTTTCGGGTATAGGTGGCAGGGTTTTCTTCAAAATCTTTTAAAGGCTTGTTCCATTTATTGCCGACAAACAGACGCACCACAAAAAACAAGGCCTTTAATATGCCGTTCAATAAGAACCCAAGCGGGCTGAGCGAAACAACCGGATTAAATTTCGGCACGCCTCAAAATTACGCGCGGGATTGCTTAGCCCTGTGCATAAACCGCATCCCAAAGCAACTTCCGGTGTTCCAGTGCCTTCACGGAAGCAGCGGCAGCCTCGTTCCACTTTTGCTCATCATCACCACAAAGAGCCTGAACCATATTCCAGGAAAGTGGGCCATGATGATCACCATCTACCTCGATATGCCGCTCCAGGTAATAGGAAAGTAAATCCAGACTTTCAGGGTTTTGCGCTTTGATTTCGCGTATCAACTCCATGAACATATCGGGA
>JAGWYC010000275.1 GCA_018969565.1 Bacteroidota bacterium
CCATCCTGTTGTCTAGGAAAGCGCCGCAGGGATTGATTCCCTCAAGTGCTGAACGCATGGAAGTATTCCCGAATCCATTTGGCACTGTCTTAAATATTCGCGGAACGGAATTGCGTTCGTGCCGTCTTTTGTTTCCTGACGGTCGGACCCCCGCGATACATTCTGCGGAACAAGGCCAATGCACCCTGGATACAAAATCGCTGCCGTCGGGTATCTATATCCTGGAAATCCGAAGCGCAGAAGGTATTCGCACGCTGCGGGTGATGCGGGCAGAATAAGCTGCGTCAGTTCAGTGCCAACCCTACAATAAATCCCAGCCAGGGCTTGCCGGTATAGATCCAATGGATTCGGTCGGAACTTAGCAACCGATCCCAGCCCAGCGCCAAGCCAAAACTGGCTACCTGCGATTCCAGAAAGAAGGCTGCGCCACCTTGCAGGTGCGGTGCGAAATACTCATCGTTCACCGCGCCGCGGGTGGTAAATGGGTTGATGGTGGTACTGCCAATTCCGGCAAACACGCCAAAATCAAATCCCCTGTTTACCACTTCATAAGCGCATTGACCCAACATATTGCGACTGCTGCGGATGTAATACCGATCATATCGGCGACCGGCATACAGGGCTCCATTGAATTCCGTATTGAGCTGTGCAGGCAATCCGTTTTGCGGAAAGCGTAACTTAAAAGGCAATGTGGTAATGTCAAGATCCAAGCTCACACGGCTGAAAGAGAAGGGGCACAGGCTGTCTGTTCCCTGCAAGGGAATTCGCAGCTTAGGAAGCGCAGGAATAACCCTATTCGAAGGATAAATCTGAATCTGCTCCGGTGTAAGGTCGAGATAAACCCGCTCCTGCGCCCCGCCTTGCGCCCGCATAAGGTAGCTGCCGCTTTGGAATTCATGGCGCGACGAGCGCTCCACAACGCCGCAGGAGGCCGACAAGAGGCAAATACAGATGCTTAAAGCGTAAGCGAAAACGGTTCCACGGCGCATGCAGCACAAAGCTACAGCTTTTGCCTGTTCAGGGACGCTTGAACACCGGAACGGTGCTGCATGGTTCACCGTACATCAACGATTTAACCACGGGCAGCAACAGCCTGGATATCTCCACGTAGGCTGAGGCGGGCACCGGCAAATCACCGCAGCCTTTAATCACTACGCGTTTATCGCGAAACTCTTCGGGGTTGACGCGGGAAAGCGCATCTACATACAGCGCCGTTTCCAGGGTTTCCGGATTCCCGAACACATAAAAGGCGGCTACTTCGTTCAGTTTTGCCGCTACGAGCATATAGGCCCAGGTGGGTACGATGGCGTCCACGCTGCAAGTCACAGCCACACAGGCATTGCGGTATTGTTCCCAATCCAGGTTTTTGATCCACTCGCGGAAATCCTTTTCCTTCAGGATCATGCCCATGAACAATCCGTCCTTGATGTCGAGCTGCATGCGGGCACCGGCATGGTAATACTGCTCCAGGTTGAAGGTAATCAACCCGCTCTGGGCCACTTTATTCACCAAAACATCTTCGCTCATAACTGCACTAATTAACCAAGTTTTTCGGGACTTGTTTTTGTTTCCATTCAGTTCACGATGCTCACCTTGATGGCATTGGTGCGCTGTTTCAGATGGATGGGCATGCTGGCGCAGTTAATTACGCAGTCACCTTCGCGCACATAACCGGCATCTTTCAGGATGTCTAAAACATCATTGAACGTTTCGTCGGTACTGGCGAATTTGTTGTAATAGAATCCGCGGACGCCCCATACCAGGCTGAGGGTATTGAGCAGAGGCTCGTTATCGGTGAAGATAAACACATCTGCTTCTGGCCGGTAGCTGGCTACTTTAAAGCCGGTATAACCCGATTTAGTCATGGCCACGATGGCCTTGGCCTTGAGGTGGTCGGACATGCGCACTGCGGTGAAGCACACCTCATCGCTGATAAAGGAAGGACTGGCAGTGGTGGGCCTTTGTCCTTTATAATACACCCTGCGGTCGGCCTCCACATCGCGGATGATGCGTTCCATCACTTCCACCACCCGGATGGGGAACTTCCCTACGGAAGTTTCGGCGCTGAGCATCACGGCATCGGCGCCGTCGAGTACGGCATTAGCCACATCGGTAATTTCTGCGCGGGTGGGCATGGAATTGGTGATCATGCTTTCCATCATCTGGGTGGCGATGATTACTGGTTTACCCGCGGCGATGCACTTTTCCACGATGGATTTCTGAATGAGCGGCACCTTTTGCAGGGGCACTTCCACGCCCAGGTCACCACGGGCCACCATGATACCGTCAGTGACTTTGATGATATCGTCAATATTAGCCACGCCTTCCGGTTTTTCTATTTTGGCAATTACGCGGGTGCGCTTGCCGGCGGCGGCGATGCGCTCTTTCAGTTCGATGATGTCTTCCGGCTTGCGCACAAAAGAAAGCGCAATCCATTCCACGTCCATAGCCAGCCCGAATTCCAGGTCGGCAATATCTTTTTCCGTCAGGCAGGGCACGGTGAGGTGGCTTTCTGGCAGGTTGAATCCTTTATTAGAGGTGAGTACACCGCCCTGCACTACTTGAACACGCACATGCTGTTCATCCAGCACTTCAATAATGCGTAGTTCAATTTTACCATCGTCCATGAGGATGCGTTCCCCGGGGTGGGTATCACGGCCCAGGTTTTCGTAGCTCACATATAATTTTTCCGGGGTGCTGAGGCATTCCAGTGAGGTTACCAGCAATTCGGCACCTTGTTGCAGTTCCAGTGCCTCACCCGAAACCTTTCCGATGCGCAGTTTAGGACCTTGTAGATCCTGCAGCAGACAAACGTTGGAACTCAGTTCTTTATTGATGCGGCGAACGGTTTCGAGCACCGAGCGGTGTACCTCG
>JAGWYC010000276.1 GCA_018969565.1 Bacteroidota bacterium
TAGGGATTATGGCTTTCCCATAGTTTCTCTCCCCAACGGTCAAATATCTTGAACTCATAAAAACCGCCTTCCGATTGGAACCGATGGGCCGGAAAAACATCATTTAACCCGTCGCCATTTGGAGTGAACGCATTCGGCACAAACATATCCGAAGGCCATTTCAGTGGATTTTTGGTCACCGTTGTAGAAGCACTGTTCTTACATCCGTTGACATCCTTAACCTGAACACTGTAAAGTCCATTCACGTAGGTGCGGCGAAGACGATCTTTACTCCCGTCGTTCCACAAATAGGAAACATAAGAGCCCGGATCCAATTCGAGCACGGTACTCAGACAAATCGTGGTATCAGGAGGAAGACTTACCACCGGCAAGGGATTCAATATTAATGTAACTGAATCCTCCTCTGTGCAGCCATTTGAAGTAAGCACTTTCAGGTGATACTCACCCGGCAAGCCGGCTATGTAGGTAGGTGTACTGACTGCTTCATTCCAGGTATAGGATGTAAATGTACGATTTCCCAGAGGCTTCAGGACTTTATAAACCTGACCGCAAAATGCTGTATCCGGCCCCAGTTCCAGCTCCGGAGGGTGCATACTCAGGTTGAATGAAGCAAAATTGGAACATTTGCCCTTGCGCACCAGCACGCCATAAGAACCTGCCTGTCTGAACAGCGCCTGCTGTCCACTTTGACCGTCTGACCAAGTATAGGTACTGCCCGGATTGCCGGCATCGCGCAAAGCTGTTCCCCCCGGGCAAATCGTTGTATCTCGAAGATTAAGTTTTAACTCCGGATACTGGTCAATATATGCCGAATCACGTGTGATACAACCATTTTTATTGACCGTTTCTACCCAAAACATACCTGTTTTAGTAGCCGTATAAGTGCGGGTATTCGCACCTTCACTCCACGTGTATTTAACATATCCGGCGCCGGCATCGAGCAAAGCAGTAAAAGGCTTCTCAGAACAAATGGTGGTGTCGCCGCTGATACGCACATTGCTTAGGTCATTATTGATATTAATGCTGTCTCTCCAACGACATTTCCCGTCTATTTTGTCAACCCAGTAAACACCGCCCTTCGTAATGGTAATACTGCGTGTAGTTTGTCCCGTGCTCCACTGATAGCTGTAATTTGTTTCTTTGGCAGACAGGTTGAAGTTGAACTTTCCACATATAAGCGTATCATTACCAATAAATGGTTTTTTAGGCTCGTAAATGGTAATGGTAGAAGTATTGCTGTCCACGCAATTAGCACGGTAGGCCAGCAGTTTTATCTGATAAACTCCGGCAGCAGGAAAGGTAAACGTGGGATTGATTTGATTCGAAGTGTCGCTGTTGGTATTCTTTACACCAAAATCCCAGTGGAAGCGGGTACCGCCCTGGCTCTGATTGCTGAACAACACCGTGTAACCGCATTGATAGGTAGGGGCATAAAATGCGGAAACCACATCTACAATGCAGCGATACACGTAAAACTGATAATCGCGCTTAGTTTCACCGATGAGCACACCTTTACGGTATTCCTTCACCTTAATACCTATTACAAATTGTCCTTCCTGAGTAGGAATTCCAGTAAGTCTTCCTGTTTCACGGTCAATTTTCAGGGCAGGACTGCCATCGAGCGGGTAACTGTAATTATACACGCCTATCCAGCGCAGGGTATCAAAGGGTGGACGAGCGTAGTTGTTAAACGTGGGACGAGGATCATTGCGGTCAGCAGCTACAAAAGGGGTGAAGAACTCATACACCAGAGAGTCGCCATCGGGGTCCGTGGCACTGTGGTCAATATTCAGCCAGGCGTTCGTGCAGAGGTAGTTCGGAGGTAACTCCTTAAACACGGGGCTGCTGTTGAACCCGGCACCGCCCACTACCTGGGGAATTTTAGTCCAGTAATTCGCGCCGGTAAAACCAGGATCATAAATATTGGAAATAATCTGATTTCTGCAGCAGCGCTGAAATGACAAGAAATAGCCACCATTTCTCTGCGGAAGATTGATATTGTAGGTATATACGTACATGTCCACGCACTGATTCGGCGTGTTTCGTACACATTTATAGTTGAGCTTCTGAACCCTTGTCGGGCCGGTTCGGTTGATTTCTTTTGATAAAGAGCTAATCAACACTCCACTGGCGCCATCAAACACGGCAATGCGCGCTGTGGCATCATCGGAAATGGCACCCGGCTGCCCATTCAGGCAATCAACGAACAGAAATAATTTGACTTCGTAATTATAGCTTCCAAGATGCTTGTAGGTGATTTCTCCGCCTACAATGTGTGAAGCAGAAACAGGACCGGATAGACCCAGAGACAAAAAAGCTAATATATATCTGATTCGTCTCATGGAAGTGTCGCCCTAATTAAACGCTAAAAGTTGACAAATGGTTGCCTTGAAGGCCAATAAGTTTTCTATGAGCACAATTGCTTTGATGACGCGAGCTCATGATTCATAGGCATTCAGCGCCTGCACCACCGCTTTTACTTCCTCATCGGTGATTTCCGGGAACATAGGCAGTGAAAGGCAATGAGCCGCCTGAGCTTCTGCAAAGGGAATACTTCCGGGTTTATAACCGAGACCTGTGTAAGCTTTCTGCAAATGACACGGATGCGGATAGTGAAATGCCGTACCTATACCTTTTTCTGCCAGAAAATCCCGCAAATGATCGCGGTTCTCTGTGGTGAGTACCATGAGGTGATACACGCTCTCGGCCTCCGGTTCTTCGGCCTGAAAACGTACCTTCGGATTTTTTATTTCTTGCAGATAATATTTCGCGACTTCCCTTCGACGTGCATTCCAGCGGTCAATGTATCGCAATTTCACGCTTAAAACGGCCGCCTGGAACCCTTCCATTCGGTAGTTATAACCAAT
>JAGWYC010000017.1 GCA_018969565.1 Bacteroidota bacterium
CCCCTGGTGGAACTGGCCATGCAGCATAAACTGCCCTTCATCGCCACCAATATCGCACGCAAACACGCCGGAACAGTGTATCGCGGCGGCTTCGAAGCCCTGGATACCTTGCCCGCCGCCATCAAGGCACAGATTGCCCCCCTGCCCGTTCCCTACGACAGCACCCTGCCCGGATACAAGAACATCTTCATGGCCGTGGGCGGTCATGGAACGCCCAACCTACCCAAAGCACAGGCCATCAAAGACGCCACCATGGGCTGGTTCATCACCCAAAACCAGCCGCAGGGCGGCCTGTTCATCCACTACAACGGGACCTACCACAGCGATAACCACGAGGGCATTATGTGGTACCTGAATCAGTACAAGCCGGGACTGAAAATAGTCACCATCAGCAGCCAGATGCAGGACAACACGGCTCCGCTGTCTTCGGAAAACAAGGGCAAAGGTGATTACATCATCATCGTGCCTGAACGCATGACACGCACCTACTGATTCCAGGGAAGAAACTTCTCTTCCTGCACAGTCTGCAATACCGGATTTCTGCTGTTCAGAGATTCCCCGTTCAACACACGCTCGTACAACACGAGGTAGTTCATGGTCATGCGGCGCGCATGGAATAGCTCACGCGCACGTTCGTGACAATATCCCCGCGAAAAGCGGTTGCTGTGCTTCAGGCTATAGGCCAGCTCGGCGGCGCTGCTGCTCAGGGTTCCGCTTCCTTCATCCACCAGCTCGGGCAAGGCACCGTAAGGAGTAGCAAACACCGGACAACCGAAGTACATACTTTCAATCACCGCCAGGCCGAAAGGTTCATGCCAGCGCACCGGAAACAGCAGCGCCGATGAATTCCTGAGCAGTTCCAGCTTGCGCGTTCCGCCCACCATGCCGCAGAAATGCACCCGCGGGTCCAGGGTAAAACGGAAGCCCATTTTCAGATTCAGCCTCTTGCCGCCCAGTACCATTAGCCTGATTTGAGCCTTCCGTGCCACCGCCATAGCGCCTTGCACATTCTTCACCCTCCAGGCCGCATTGCCCAGGAAATGCGCGTAGCGGCGCAGTGGTCTTTCCAGAATTGGTTTCCCATAATCATCCCAATCCAGACCGTTGTGCACGAAGGTTTCGGAGCCATAGCGAGAAGCGTGGTTTTTGGAAAGGAAGACTGTATTCAGCGGAAAAGGCTCAAGACTGTTCCGGTTCCCGTGGTTGGTAATGATGGCCGGAATGGGAAGCTGCTCATGGCTCGGGAAATGCAGGTGGGCAATGTCGCAGTCGGTGGGGATTTGTGCAGCCAGCGGAAGTTGCGAATTCAGCGGCAACACGCGCGCAAACGGGCAACTGCTGCCGGGCTTGCAGAGCAGCGTCACACGATGCCCCAGTTGATGGAGTTGCGCGGCCAGATACCATACCACGCGCTCGGTTCCGCCATAAGCCGACACCGGAAGCAGCCCGTTTTCTACCAGACAGATGTGCATTCCCACAAACCTCAAAGTTGAAGGCTGAAATCTGCTTCTGAAAGAAAATTCTTCCCACATTTCCCCACCCAATCAAAAAGCCAGTATATTCGCAGGAAATCAAGGGTTTCCACGGCAATATCCGATGGTATTTGAAACCCGCCAAAGGCACGAAAACAAAGGTTCTCCACGTTGATGTGCAAAAGGTGGGGGAAATTGTGGGTAAAAGTGGGAAACCGTGGTTTTATTTAGCAGGTCAGAAGTCTTAGGAAAACACCATGACTCAATTCATCGGCGAATTCAGCTGCAAAGTGGACGATAAGGGCAGGATCATGCTGCCTGCACGTCTGCGCGTGCAGATTCCTGAAAGCGCCGGGAATACGGTGGTGGTGAACCGTGGGTTTGAACAATGCCTTGTGTTGTTCACCCGGGAGGACTGGCTGGCTGAAACATCTAAACTGGATCACCTGGACGATTTTATGAGTCCGGAGGTGCGTCGGTTTAAACGTCTGTTCACCAATGGGGCCACCCCGGTGCAGATTGACAATGCCAACAGAATCCTTATACCTAAGAAGTTGCTTGAATACGCAGGCCTTGAGGATGATGTGGTATTGACTGCGTATGGCAACAAAGTGGAAATCTGGAGTCAGAAGGCTTATGACAGCGAACTCAATGTGGACGCTGACGAACTGAGCAGGCTGGCCCAGCAGTTTTTCAACCGTTCAGCCAATCGCAGCCATGATGGAACTTCATCCTGACGCCCCCGCTAATTCCGGCTACCACCTGCCCGTGATGCTGCAGGAATCGGTGGATGCGCTGAACATCCGTCCTGACGGCACTTATGTGGACTGCACCTTCGGCGGTGGCGGGCACAGCAGGGAAATCCTGTCGCGCCTCGGCCCCAATGGAAAACTGGTCGCCTTTGACCGCGATGCCGACGCGGCTGCCAACCTGCCGGACGATAAGCGGCTCATCTTTGTTCCGCATAGCTTTCAGTTCCTGTACCGATTTCTGCGCTATACCCAATGCATCCCGGTAGATGGCATCCTGGCCGACCTGGGCATTTCTTCCCACCAGATTGATGAAGCCAATCGGGGCTTTGCACACCGCTATGACGCTGAACTCGACATGCGCATGGACCGACAGGCAACCCTGCATGCAGGCATGGTGGTCAATGAATATCCCGAAGAAGCCCTGGTACGCATCTTCAGGAACTACGGCGAAATCAGCAATGCCCCAAAACTGGCCGCCAGGATTGCCGACGCGCGCAAACAACACGAAATCCGCAGCACTGGCGCCCTCTGTGACATCCTGAGTACCTGCACACCGGCACAAACTAAATTCAAATACTTCAGTCAGGTATTCCAGGCTATACGCATGGAAGTAAACGGAGAACTCCGCGCCCTGGAAGCCATGCTGGAACAAAGCGCCGAGGTGCTTCAAACCGGAGGGCGGCTGGTGGTCATCAGCTACCATTCCCTGGAAGACCGCATGGTGAAGCATTTCCTCGCCACCGGCAATATGGAAGGCAAGCGTGAAACAGATTTATACGGGAACATCATTCGGCCGTTTGACCCGGAACAAAGCCGCGCCATCATGCCCGGTGATGAAGAAATAAACCGCAACCGCCGCGCACGCAGCGCCAAAATGCGTGTAGGCATTAAAAGATAGCGCCATGGAGCAGGGAGAAGAATCATTGCTGAACACCAGAAACCAGGGGCTGACTTCGGAAGAAGCCAATACCTCAGAGCGCTCTATCATGCCTGCCCTGAAAATCTGGCTGCGCCCCGCAGTGCTCATCCCTCTGGGCCTGGTCACCTTCGTACTGTTATTGTTGTATGTAGCCAATCAATTGCACGCCGGCAAAGCCCTTAAAAGAAAAGAGCAACTCAAATCCGGCATCAAGGAACTACGCGCCGAATTCATCAGCATAGAAAGCGACATGATGGTGCGCTCACGACAAAGCCAGGTCGCGGTAAAGCTGCAAGGAACAGGTGTAAAAGCCCTGACTAAGCCTCCCATCAAACTCGAAAAAACAAAAAAAGACGATGACGGGAACTAAGGTAAACATCAGACGTGTGGTGCTGCTGAGGGCGTACATCGCTTTTGCGTTGGTATTGTGTTTTGCCTGCGCCATCGTTTTTTCAGCGACGAGGCTGCAATGGACGGAGCGCAGCTACTATGATTCCCTGAGCCGCGAAAAACGCTTCCGCACCAACGAAGTACCCGCCATTCGCGGCAACATCTTCGCCGCTGACGGCAACCTGCTGGCCACTTCCGTACCCTATTACGACCTCATTTTCGACCCGCTCACCGAGGCGCTCACTAAAGAGGTTTTCAACAGCAAGATTGACTCCCTGGCGATGTTATTCGCCATACATTTCCCCGCCCGGAAAGAGGAACAATGGAGACGTTATTTCCGCGAGGCACGGGCCCGCAGCATGCGCGGCATCACCGTTGTGAAGGAACTCAACTTCGAACAAATCCGCATGATGAAAACCTGGCCCCTGATTTCTCTGGGCAAATTCAAAGGCGGTTTTTGGACTAAGGAATACAACAAACGCATCTACTTCATGGGCGAACTGGCACGGCGAAGTGTGGGTGCCTTCAGGGTGGTAAAGAACAAAACCATTTACTACGGCCTGGAGGGCGCCTTCGACAGTTTGTTGCGTGGCAGAAACGGACTCCGGACCGAACAAAAGATGTACGGCGGCGCCTGGAGGCCCATCCGTTCTGAAGACGAGGTAGAAGCCATCAACGGAATGGACATTGTCACTACCCTCGACGTAAACCTGCAGGATGTAGCACAATACGCCCTGCGAAACATCCTTGCCAAACACAATGCAGACCATGGTTGCGCCGTGTTGATGGAAACTGCTACCGGTGAAATCAAAGCCATCGCCAACCTGAAAAACAATGGCAAGGGCGTATTCAGTGAATCTCTGAACTACGCGGTGGATGAGTTCAGCGACCCGGGCTCTACCTTCAAGCTGGTCAGTGTTATGGCGCTGTTGGATGAAGGGCACTTCAAACCTACGGACAGCGTAGATGCGCAGTGGGGAAAGGCCTACTTCAACGGCACCAAAATGGAAGACGCCAAGGCCCCGAGAACGAAATACCTGACGCTCAGCGAGAGCTTTATTCAATCAAGCAATGTTGGTATCAGCAAATTCATGCTGGACGCTTACGGCGATAAGCCCAAGGCTTTTGTCAAGTATGTAAAGAGCCTCGGCCTGGATCAGCCCCTCGATTTCGACATTAAAGCCAAAGGAAGACCCACCGTTAAAATACCGGGCAGCGCGAACTGGTATCCCACCACGCTGCCCTGGATGAGCATTGGTTATGAAACCGGCCTGAGTCCTTTGCAGATGCTCACTCTGTACAACGCCATTGCCAACGGTGGAACCATGGTCAAGCCATACATGGTGAAAGAAATCAGACTGGATGGCAAACTGATAGAACGACGGGAACCGGAAATCATCAAAAAACAAATCTGCAAACCTGAAACACTCAAGGCGCTGCAAGCCATGATGCTGGGTGTAGTAGAAAACGGAACCGCAACAAATCTGCGCAATGTCAACTACCAGATTGCGGGTAAAACAGGCACGAACCAGTTGGTCATAGACCGCATTTATGCCAAGAACCGGCACAAAGCTTCTTTCGTAGGTTATTTCCCGGCCAACAACCCACAGTACACCTGTATTGTGGTAGTGGTGGACCCCCAAGACAGCGGCTATTACGGAGGCGCTGTAGCCGGCCCGGTATTCCGTGAAATTGCCGACCGGGTGTATAGCAGCTCTTATAAACTGCATCCGGGTTTACAGGCTCCTGCCTATCCCCTGATGCCGGAGGTAAAACCCGGAGACCGCAACCTCACCAGACAAACCTTGAACGCCCTGGGCATCAGTGCCCACAGTGCAGGAGAACGAGGCAGTCAACTGGTTGAGGCCAAAGCCAAGCAACATTCGGTGGCATTAATTCCTATGGACCATCAGGCAGGCACCGTACCTGATACCAGAGGCATGGGCCTGCGCGACGCCCTCTTTGTACTTGAAAACGCAGGGCTCCGCGTAAGGTGCTCCGGATACGGTTCCGTGCGCAGCCAGAGTATTTCTCCCGGAACCCGTATTCAATCCGGAATGAGTATCACCCTAATCATGAGCAGCGAACCATGAAAACCCTGGAACAACTGCTGAAGAATGTGTCGCTGCTGGAACAACATGGTTCCGCAGACACCCCAATCAGCGGCATCACACTGGATTCCCGCAACGCCGGCCACGAGGTGCTATTCGCCGCTGTTCCGGGCACACAAAGCGACGGCCACAGCTATATCGGTGCAGCCATTGAACGCGGGTGCAACGCCATACTGTGCAGCACACTCCCTGAAAACCTGAATCAACACGTTTGCTATCTGCTGGTAGCCGATGTGCGCGAGGCCTTAGGAAATTTATGCAAAAATTTCTTCGATGACCCATCGGGGAAACTTACGCTGGTAGGGGTAACCGGTACCAATGGGAAAACCACGGTGAGTACCCTGCTGTATCAGTTATTCAGCCAGCTCGGCGAACGCTGCGGACTGATCAGCACCGTGAGTTATAAAATCGGCGAAAAGGAATTCCCCAGCACCCACACCACCCCCGATGTAGTTTCACTGAACGCATTGCTGGCGCAAATGGCAGCAGCGGGATGCACCTACTGCTTCATGGAAGTAAGCTCACACGCTGCCGACCAGCGGCGCATTGCAGGTCTGCATTTCGCAGGTGGCATCTTCACCAACATCACCCACGACCACCTCGACTACCACGGCACCTTCGCCAACTACCTGAAAGCCAAACAGAGCTTCTTCGACCATCTGGACCGCGACGCCTTTGCGCTCACCAACCGCGATGACCGCAACGGGCATATCATGCTTCAGAACACCAAAGCCTCGCGCTACAGCTATGGCCTGAAAGGCACCGCCGACTTCAATGGAAGGGTATTGGAGCGGGATTTCAGTGGGATGCTGATGCAGATTGACGGTAAGGAAGCCTGGTTTTCCTTGCTTGGCGAGTTCAATGCCTATAACCTCATGGCCGTATATGCGGCCGCGTTCCTGCTTACCCAGGGTCGAGAAGATCTTACCGTAGCACTCACCAAGGTGGGCAGGGTACACGGCCGCTTCGAGCCCGTAGCAGGCCCTAAGCGTATCACCGCCATCATTGACTACGCCCATACGCCGGATGCACTGGAACGCGTGCTGGAAACCATCAACCACATACGCAGCCGCAACGAACAACTGATTACCGTAGTGGGTTGTGGCGGCAACCGGGACCGGGCCAAACGCCCCGAAATGGGCAAAATAGCCGCCTCCATGAGCGACAGGGTCATCCTTACTTCTGATAACCCGCGCATGGAAGAACCCAATGACATCATCGAAGAGATGAAGGCCGGCGTAGCACCCCAGGATTATAAAAAAGTACTGAGCATTACCGACCGGAAAGAAGCCATCAAAACAGCGCTGGCACTGGCCGGCAAAGGAGATGTGATTCTGATTGCCGGCAAAGGACACGAAACATACCAGGAAATCAAGGGCGTAAAACATCCCTTTGACGACCGTCAAATCATCACCGAACTATTTAACGATATACACTGATGCTTTACTGGCTCTTCTACCAATATCTGCACAAGCTGGGCCTCCCCGGAGCGGGTGTTTTCCAGTACATCTCGTTCAGGGCTTCCATGGCCGCCATTCTGAGCCTGCTTATCACCCTGCTGGTCGGAAAAAGAATCATCAACTGGCTTCAAAAGAAACAAATCGGGGAAACCATCCGCGACCTGGGCCTGGAAGGCCAGATGCAGAAAAAAGGAACCCCAACCATGGGCGGCATTATCATCATCGTTGCCATTCTGCTGCCTACCCTGCTTTTTGCCAAACTGAGCAACCCCTATGTATTGCTCATGATGCTCAGCACTTTGTGGATGGGCAGCATCGGCCTGATAGATGACTACATCAAGGTATTCAAAAAGGACAAAGAAGGCCTGAAAGGCTGGTTCAAAGTACTGGGTCAACTGGTGCTGGGGGCCATCATCGCCATTACTATTGACATCAACCACCATTACCACCAACTGCCTCTGGAAACAAATGTGCCGTTCATCAAAGAACCCTTTGACTACAGCAGCATATTTGGCGTGGGCAATGCCTGGTTTCTGTTCGTTCCGGTGATTGTATTCATCGTGATTGCGGTAACCAATGCGGTAAACCTCACAGACGGCATTGACGGTCTGGCCGCAGGCACCACTGCGATTGTAGGCGGAGGCCTCGGCATTCTGGCCTATGCAGCAGGAAATACACGCATGAGCGAATACCTCAACATTATTTACGTGCCTGAAAGCGGGGAGGTGGTGGTATTCCTGGCTGCGTTTATCGGAGCCTGCATCGGATTTCTGTGGTTCAACGGATTTCCTGCGCAGGTGTTCATGGGTGATACCGGAAGCATGGCCCTGGGAGGCGCTGTGGCTGCGTTGGCCATCATCATCAAGATGGAACTGCTGATTCCGGTATTGTGCGGCGTGTACTTCGCCGAAAGCCTAAGCGTGGTACTTCAGGTGGGCTGGTTCAAATTCACCCGCATACGCTACGGCACCGGAAGGCGCATTTTCCTTATGTCGCCTCTGCACCATCATTTTCAAAAGAAGAATATCCCGGAAAGCAAGATTACCGTGCGGTTCTGGATTGTGACCCTCATCCTGGTGCTCATCACCATAGCCCTGCTCAAACTGCGCTAAATGAACAAGAAACTCGTGATACTCGGTGCCAGTGAAAGCGGCTGCGGCGCTGCCCTCCTCGGGGTAAGGCAAGGGTATGACGTGTTTGTTAGCGACGCAGGAATCATCAAAGAACAATATCTACATGAGCTCGAAGCGCTCGGGGTTCCTTATGAAAGCGGAACCCACAGCATCGAACGCATTCTGCAAGCCATAGAAATCATCAAAAGTCCTGGAATACCGGATAAGGCAGCCATTGTTGTCGCTGCGCGCGAAGCAGGCATTCCGGTCATTTCAGAAATTGAATTCGCAGGCCGTTATACCGATGCACTGAAGATCATCATCTCAGGCACGAACGGAAAAACAACCACTACAGCCCTCACTTATCATATCCTGAAGGAAGCCGGACTGAATGTAGGCTGTGCCGGAAACATCGGCGACAGCTTCGCCAGAATGGTTGCCACCCGGCAGCATGATATCTATGTGCTGGAAGTAAGCAGTTTCCAACTTGATGGCATGTTCGACTTCCACGCGCATATCAGCGTGCTGACCAACATCACCCCGGACCATCTGGACCGCTACGATTACGATGTGGCTAAATACGCCGCGTCCAAGTTCCGCCTTGCGAACAATCAAACTGCGCAGGACTACTTCATCTATTGCGCCGACGACCCCCTCACCCTGGAATACATGCGGCAGCAACGCATCAACAGCAAGCTGTTGCCCTTCAGCATAAACAGTGAATTTGAATACGGAGCCTGGGCTAAAGAAGGCTCCATCCATGTAAAAACCAACGAAAACCCCCCATTTACCATGACCATACACGAAATGTCACTGCGTGGCATCCACAACACCTACAACAGCATGGCTTCGGCCGTGGTTGCAGGTTTGCTGGACATCAGGAAGGAGAAAATCCGCGAAAGCCTGGCCAACTTCCAGAACATCGAACACCGGCTGGAGTTTGCCGGCAGAATCAAAGGTGTCGAGTACATCAACGACAGCAAAGCCACCAATGTCAATTCAGCATGGTATGCGCTGGAAAGCATGGAGCGCCCGGTAGTCTGGATAGCCGGCGGCGTGGACAAAGGTAATGACTACGAAGCGCTGCGCCCACTGGTGCGCGAGAAGGTGCGTGTAATTGTGGCCCTTGGCGTGGACAACCGCAAAATCCATGAGGCATTTCAGAAAGACGTGGACATGATTGTGAATACGGGCAGCATGGAAGAAGCCGTACACGTGGCTTCCGGGCTCGCCAACCGAGGAGATATCGTGTTGCTGTCACCTGCCTGTGCCTCTTTTGACCTGTTTCACAACTACGAAGAACGCGGCCGTTTGTTCAAGGACGCCGTAAGAAACCTTTGATCTGAAGCCATGCAACAGCCGGGCAGAATATTCCGCGGGGATAAGTATATCTGGATGGTCGTAGCAGCCTTATCGCTGCTGGGCATCCTGGCTGTGTATTCGGCGAGCAGTTCGCTGGCCATGAACAAGAAAGGCGGCAACACGGAGTTCTACTTCCTGCGTCATACCGGCTTTCTGATCATCGGCCTCTTCTTCATGTACCTCACACACCTGATGAACTATCGCTACTACGGGCGCATCAGCCAATGGCTGTTATGGCTCTCGATAGGCCTGCTTTGCGTAACGCTCGCGATAGGAAGTGAGGTAAACAACGCCACACGGGTTTTACCCATTCCCGGACTGGGCATCACCTTCCAGACCTCAGACATGGCCAAGCTGTTCCTGATTATGTACATCGCCCGATACATGGCGCGCAATCAGGATCACATTGAAACACCTAAAGCCTTCTGGAGCATCACCGGAATCATCAGCATTGTGGTGCTGCTAATCGCTCCGGAAAACCTCAGTACAGCCCTGGTTTTATTCAGCACCTGCATGCTCCTGTTGTTCATTGGCCGGATTCACATCAAATACCTCGTGATGGTGCTGGGCAGTGGCGTATTGCTGCTCACCCTGGCAGGATTCATCCTGCTTAATGTGGACACAGAAGGCTGGACCTCCGCAGGCCGGATTCCCACCTGGAAAAAACGTATAGAATCCTTTATCGGCAACGGGCAGGAAAGCGATCAGGCTATTCAGTCGAAAATTGCCATTGCTACCGGCGGCTTCACCGGAAAAGGACCCGGAGGCAGCACCCAGCGCAACTTCCTGCCCCACCCCTATTCTGATTTCATTTTTGCCATCATCGTAGAAGAATACGGTTTGCTGGGCGGCTTAGCCGTGATCATGCTGTTCCTGATTCTGCTGTACCGATGCCTGCTCATAGTCATAAAAACACCACGCGCCTACGGCGCCTTCCTGGCCTTTGGCCTATGTATCAGCATGGTGATACAGGCCTTCATCAATATGGGTGTTGCCGTAGGATTGCTTCCGGTTACGGGATTGACCCTGCCCCTCGTCAGCATGGGCGGAACCAGTCTGGTCTTTACCAGCATCGCCTTTGGAGCCATTTTGAGCGTGAGCCGTGGTCTGGAAGAAGAACAGGCTCAAGATAAACAAGAAGAAAAAAACAAGGCGGAAGGAGCGCCCTCCCATGCCGCATAAATTCATCCTCTCCGGCGGAGGTACCGGAGGACATATCTTCCCGGCTCTGGCCATTGCCGAGGCCCTGAAAAAACAACTTGGCCCCTGCGATATTCATTTTGTAGGCGCCGTGGGCCGCATGGAAATGGAAAAAGTTCCCGCGGCAGGTTACCCCATCACCGGCTTGCCCATCAGAGGGTTGCAGCGCAGGCTGAGCTTGTCCAATCTGGGTGTTCCTTTCGCATTCATGAAAAGCCTTCGCTTGGCGAAACAGCTACTGCGCGACTTCCAACCCGATGCGGTTATTGGCACGGGTGGATATGCCAGCGCCGCCGTTTTGTATGCCGCAACAAGCAGGCATATTCCCACACTGATATGGGAAGGAAACGGGTATGCCGGCCTGACCAATCGCTGGCTGGGTAAAAAAGTGGACCGCATTTGTACCGGCTTCGCCGGAATGGAATCCTACTTCCCGGCAGAGAAAATAGTATATACCGGAAACCCTGTACGCCGCGATCTGCTGAGCCTTCCCGACAAAAGAGCGGCGCGAATGGCGTTCGGTCTGAATCCGGAACAACCCGTTTGCCTGATTATTGGAGGCAGTCTGGGTGCTCGCACCCTGAATACCGCCCTGGATTCTGGAGTGCAACAACTGCTTCAGGCAGAAATACAGGTCATCTGGCAAACCGGAAAGAACTACACTTCCAAAGAACAAAATCTCCCTGCGGGTTTATGGCGAGATACCTTCATCCAACGTATGGACCAGGCCTATGCCGCCGCCGATCTGGTGGTCTCCAGAGCCGGAGCCTTGTCGGTTTCTGAGATTGCCGTTGCGGGCAAGGCCTCCATCCTCGTGCCCAGTCCCAATGTAACGGAGGACCACCAAACCAAAAACGCCTTGAAACTGAGCGAGCATGGTGCAGCCTTGTTGCTGCCAGATCAGGAAGCCGTGCAATCCCTTCCAAAGGAAATCCTTCGTCTGATGAAGGATGCGCAAGCACGCGAATTAATGCAACAGGCTGTTCAGAAACTGGCCATTCCCGATGCGGCTGATCGCATTGCTCATGAAGTCATTCAATTAATTCAGGCATGAACATCAGCGGCTATCAACACGTGTACTTTCTGGGCATTGGCGGCATTGGTATGAGTGCGCTTGCACGGTATTTCCAGGCACAGGGGCTCCAGGTTTCCGGTTATGACAAAACCCCGGGAGAACTCACTGATGCGCTGCAGGCCGAAGGAATTCAGGTGTTTTTTGATGAATCACTTGACGCACTGCCCGGGTTTGTACGTACACAACCCGAGCAAACACTGCTTATCTATACACCGGCCATTCCCGCCACACATCCTCAGCTCAGGTACCTCCTTGACGGAGGATATCAACTGCACAAACGCAGCGAAGTGCTGGGCCTGATCAGCCGGGACAGCTATTGTATTGCCGTGGCAGGAACTCATGGGAAAACCACCACCAGCACTTTGATTGCCTGGCTGCTGGAGGCGGCGGGAATAAACTTCACCGCTTTCCTCGGAGGCATTTCAGCGAATTTCCACAATAACTACATTCATAAAACCAACGGCAGGAACCTCTTCCCCGACAAACCAATCGTGGTGCTTGAGGCCGATGAGTTTGACCGAAGCTTCCACCGCTTAAGCCCTGATATCGCGGTCATCACGGCAATTGACCCGGACCATCTGGATATCTACGAAACAGCAGCAGCGTTTTACGAAGCATTTACCGAGTTCAGCCGCAAAATCAAGCCCAATGGCAAACTGTTGGTGCAGCACTCATTAAAACAAGCCTGGCCGGAAGCCTTACAGGTACTGCGTTATGGAATGGACCAAGACCATGCCGCCCCTGATTTTTGTTCGCGGTTTACAGAAATTGCTGATGGCAACTTCTACTTTGACTACGGTGGCCATGTACCGGGTAATGTAATACTGGAAAAGCACCTGCACTGTGGACTTCCCGGCTACCACAACATAGAAAACGCCACCGCCGCCTTAGCCGTAACATGCAATTTGTTGAACCTCGATGAATCAGCGGTACGACAGGGTCTCAGCGATTTCAGGGGCGTCAAGCGCCGTTTTGAATACCTGGTCAAGCGGCAGGACGCGGTGGTGATAGATGACTACGCGCATCATCCCGAAGAATTGAGGGCCATTCTGAGTTCCGTGCGGGCGCTGTACCCCGATAAAAAGCTCACCGCCATCTTCCAGCCGCATCTATTTTCACGCACCCGCGATTTTGCTCAAGGCTTCGCAGAAGTGCTGTCCATGCCGGATGAACTCATCCTGATGGATATTTATCCTGCACGTGAACTGCCTATTCCGGGCATCAGTTCACAATGGTTGTTGGGACAAATCGCCCACGCGCAAAAAAGCCTGTTGAGTCCACAGGCCATCATCAACAAGGTTACATCCGAAAAGCCGGAGTTGCTGCTGCTGCTCGGCGCCGGAGATATTGACCGATTAAGCCACCCTGTCAAGAATATTTATGAGGCTGTTTAAAGGGACCAGGCAACAAAGAATTATGCAACTGATTACCGCAGGCACGCTGTTGCTGGCCGTGCTGGTGGGCCTCATTAAAGCTGCCGGAGCCGAAGGCAGAAGAACTGTGAAGAGCCTCGAAATCAATATTATCCCCGACACCGGCTTGTATTTTATTACACCCAATGATGTGTTGCAGGCGATGGGTCCCGATGGCCGCGCCTGGCAAGGAAAGCCGGTTGCCTCGCTGCACCTGGAAAAACTGGAAACCAGATTACAGGAGCATCCTTTTGTAGCCGCCTGCGATGTGCATGCCGATTTGAGTGGAAACGTGCGCATCAAGGTCGAGCAGAAGCGCGTGCTCATGCGCATCATCAATCAAGGCGGAAGCAGTTATTATCTGGCTGCGAACGGCCAAAAGCTGCCCTACAGCGAGCAGTTCTCACCCAATGTGCCCGTGGCTAACGGAAATATTGCTGAATCCTATAGCGACAGCTCCTATGCGAAAACTAAAACCCTTCAGGATTTACTGCGAATTGCGCTGTTTCTGGAAAAAAATCCCATCTGGGCCGCACAAATTGAACAAGTGTATGTAGATAATTTTTCTGAGTTCCTTTTGATACCCCGTGTAGGAAATCATAGCATTGTTTTGGGCACCTGCGAAGAATTGGAAGAAAAAATGGAAAAACTGAGGCTTTTCTATGCGAAAGCCTTGCCCAGCATAGGCTGGGACACCTACAGCAAAATCAATCTCAGCTATCGCGGACAGGTGGTAGCTACCAGGCGAAATACCTCCGGATCAGACGCTGAACTAAATGCAGCACACAACAACGAACAAAATACTGGACATTAAACATATACCCCATGCGTAAAGTGAAAACAGACAAAATTATTGTAGGGCTGGACATTGGGACCACGAAGGTGTGTGCCATCGTCGGGAAGATGAATGAAAATGGAAAAATCAACGTGATGGGGATTGGAAAATCGCCCAGCATGGGTGGTGTTTCCAGAGGCATGGTGAGCAATATCGGTAAAACGGTGGAAGCCATTAAAGCGGCTGTGGCGATTGCCAGCAAACAGAGCAACATTGATATTGCGCGGGTGTATGTGGGCATTGCCGGACATCACATACACAGTAAGCAGTATCCCAGGGTGCGCACGCGTACCAACCACCAGGAAGAAATCACCAGGGAGGAACTCCGGGAAATGGAAAAGGAGATGCACAGCCTTTACCTGGGAAATGACCTTGAAATTATCCATATCCTTCCCCAAGAGTACAAAGTGGATGGTGAGCCGGATATTATTGATCCGGTGGGAATGACAGGCCTGAAACTGGAAGGCAGCTTTCACGTTATTACCGGTCAGACTACCGCAGCTAAGAACATCACTCAGGCGGTAGAAAAGGCAGGGCTTGAAGTTGATGGCCTTTTTGTAGAACCCGTTGCTTCTGCCAGGGCTGTACTGAGCCAGGAGGAAATGGAAGGCGGCGTTGCCCTTGTTGATATTGGCGGCGGCACATCTGATATTGCCATCTTCCACAACGGAATCATCAGGCACACCGCTGTAATTCCTTACGGAGGCGACATCATCACCAACGACATACGCGAAGCTTTCCAACTGGGCAAGGAACAGGCAGAGGCGCTCAAAGTGAAGTGCGGCAGTGCTATACCAGAGGAATCGCGCAGAAATCAGATTCAGAGCATTCAGGATTACCCGGGTAGAAAGGCCAAGGAAATATCCCTGTACAACCTGTCGCTGGTGATCAATGCCCGCGCCTGCGAAATCATCAACCTCATCTACGATCAGATTCGTATGTCCGGTTACGCCAATAAACTGGCAGCGGGCATTGTACTTACCGGAGGTGGCGCCAACCTGCAATACCTCAATGTGCTTATGGAAGGCATTACCGGCCTTGATACACAAATGGGAATCCCCAACCAACACCTGGGCATGGGCATGGTTGATGAAGTGAAAAGCCCCATGTACGCCACTGCCGTGGGACTGGTATTAAATGGCTACGACGCTTCTCTGGATCACCCGGAACCCGAACCGGCGCCAAGCGACGGAAAAAAAGAACGCTCACCAAAGCCACCATGGAAGAAGTTCTTCAATTTATTTATTGACGATAACAACCTGGACGATTTCAAATAAAACCCCTGAATTATGCCATTAAATAATTTCACCCCGGATATTCCCACCCTGATTCCTTCCATCATCAAGGTCATCGGCGTGGGTGGAGGCGGCAGCAATGCCGTAAACTACATGTATAAAGCCGGTATTGAAGGCGTACAGTTTTATGTATGCAATACCGATGCTCAGGCGCTTCGCAGCAGTGTTGTACCCAATAAAATCCAGTTGGGTGTACAACTTACGGAAGGGCTCGGTGCAGGTTCTGAACCTGAAATGGGGCAAAAAGCCGCGCAGGAAAGCGCTGATAAAATTGCTGAAATGCTGCGCCAAAACACCAAGATGGTGTTTATCACGGCCGGCATGGGCGGCGGAACAGGCACCGGCGCTGCCCCCGTGATAGCCGAAATCGCCCGGCAAATGGGCATCCTCACCGTAGGCATCGTTACAGTTCCGTTTTCTGATGAAGGACCGGACAGAAGAAGACAAGCCGAAGAGGGCATTGAAAAACTCCGCCCCCATGTAGATGCACTGTTGGTTATTATCAACGACCGTGTGCTGGAGATGTATGAAAACCTCCCCATCAGTAAGGCCTTCGCCAGCGCTGATAATGTGCTCTGCACCGCCGCTAAGGGCATTGCAGAAATCATCACCCGCACCGGTTATATCAACGTAGATTTCAGAGATGTGGAAACGGCTATGCGCAACAGCGGAAGAGCCGTAATGGGTATGGGCCAGGGCGCAGGAGAAGATCGGGCGGAAATAGCTGTAAAGAGCGCCCTCGACTCACCCTTGCTCAACAATATGCGTCTGGACGGCGCCCGTCATATACTCGTGAATATTGTGTTCGGAAATACGGAACCTACCATGAAGGAAATCAGGAAAATTACCGGATTCCTTCAGGACAAGACCGGAAATACAGCCAAGCTGAAATTCGGACTCACCAATAATCCCGAACTGAACGAGGAACTCTCCGTTACGGTTATTGCAACCAGCTTTCAGGACAGCTTCTCGGTAAATACAGCATTGGAGCCGGAATCAGAACAGGAGGAATTGATTCACCTGCCCATTGATATTGAAGCGCTGGAAGAAGAACCTTCACCTGTGCCCCACGTTCCCACATTTCAACCTGTTGGCAAGTACACTCCTCCCCCAAGGCCGGAGATTTATCAGCCTGTAATCACAAATGACGACCTGAATACGCCTGCGTATCTGCGTATGGGAATTAAACTGGAAACCGTTCCGGAAAGCGACAAACAACTGATGTCAAAAATGGTCATGGTTGAAGAAGAAGGAACCAAAACACCAGTGCTTAAAAAGAACACTTACTACAGTAACAATCCCGATTGACGCGGGATTTTACTCAGGGGTAAGGAATCCGGTAAGCACCAACTATTGCTTCCATTTCTGCTTCCGTGCCGACAGTACTGAGCGTCAAGCCACGATACGTCGGACTCCAGTTTTCGGGTATGGCGTATTGAGCCTCCGGCAAGGAATAGGCAACTCCGGGTAAACCTGGTCTCTTCGGACCGAGGTAAAACACGTGTTGGTAATCCTTAAATCGGAATTTCTGAGGGTATATCTCCAATGCAAAATGCAGGTTGGTATCCCGTTGTTGCATCATAAAATAGTGGCCGATGCTATGCCCTATAATCAGCGTTTTTTCTGATTTACCGGTTGGCACTTGTGCTTCCAGCCAGCGCAAAACCGGCTTCGGGTTTCGCTCTGCCCGCTGCAGAAAACCCAGGCCCATCCTGCTCGCGTATGGAAAAAGCAGGAAAGGTAAAATGGCCAGCACCGCTATTCCATAAGCCCTGCGGAAGGTCCATTTTTTCTCCGCAAGCCAAAGCGCCCACACTACATACATCAGCAGATGATGAGGAGGCAGGTAACGATGATGAGGCGCCAAAATCAGCATCCAGCTCAGATCCTGCACCATCCACATACAGGCGGGCATGGCCTTCATCGAAAGCCGATGTTGTCGCAATAAGGATAAAGCCGGCCACCAGGTAAGCAGATGTAACACCGGAATCCATGGCTGCTCTTTGAAATAGGGCCAGTAGCGGGTAATGAAATGCGCCGTTATCCTGTTGCCTTCCACGCCATGCATGGCAGCCTGTCCCTGTAATTGATGCCACCAGACAGCCATCGGCGCACCCAGCCAATGAAAATAGACCATCGCAGGGAGCGCGAAGACCAAAGG
>JAGWYC010000277.1 GCA_018969565.1 Bacteroidota bacterium
GTATCAGCTTGCCCCGCCCGAGTGAAACGAGTGGCGGGGAAGCGCACCGGGTGGTTGCCAAGCTAATTATAGTGAATATCAAGATGCTGCCAAAGTCACTTCCCCAACGCTTCGCTACAGTCGGGGCTGCTGCGCAGCGCCTACTCAGTGACCGGGCAGAGAATAACAGGCAACATGGCAGTTACTAAGACAAAAAACCATCGCTCCCCAACTCCAAAACTCCCCAACTCCCAAACCAACCTTCCCATCCATTCCAACTCCATTCCCGAATTCTGTACACATCCATAAACTCTGTGGGCAAGGTGTTGCTTCCAAAGAAGAAATTCGCAACATGCTTTCGTCCTGTCTGCAGCCTCTGGACCCGTCGTTGGCCGCGCTTGCCGCCACGCCGCACAGTGTAGCTGCCTCCATGCGCTTGCACCTGCAGGGGTTCCCGGACCTCAGCGGGGTGCAGCTGGCTTTGGTAGGGCTTCCTACGGCAGCTCCGGAAATACGAACCCAATTGTTCGGTCTGAAATGGCGTTTCGGAAATCTGGTGATGGCCGACCTCGGAAACCTGAAGCCTGCAGGCGACCGTAATTCCACCTTGCAAGGGCTCAGCGAAGTATTGGCAGAACTGCACGAGAAAGGTATTGTATGTATTGTATTGGGTGACGAAGAAGACACCCTCTGGGCGCAGTATCTGGCCTATCGTCATGCCACCATACCGCTGAGCATGGCGCTGGTGCTGGCCGGCCTCGACCTGCAGAACGACCGCAGCGTACATCGCATCCTGGAGCATCAGCCTTCACACCTGTTCAACCTGAATCTGATGGCCACCCAGGCCTGTTATATGCCGCAGCCCACCGTAGATCTGCTGGAACGCGGGCACCACGAACATCATCGTTTGGGCGAGTTGCGGGGCAGAATGGAAGAAACAGAACCCATGTTGCGCAGCGCCCTCAGCTTTGCCTTCAGCATGGAATCCGTGCGGGCCTCAGATGCGCCAGATTCTGCGCTTAATTCCCCGAATGGCTTATACGCCGAAGAGGCAGCCACACTGGCACGCTACGCCGGATTATCGCCCACCCTGAGCAGCTTCCTGCTGTACGATTGTCCCCGGCATCCGCTCAGCACCATGCTGGCCGCACAGCTCATCTGGTATTTTACTGAAGGCTTCTCACAGCGCTACCACGAGTGGCCTGACGGCGATGATCCGGAGTTCATCGTGTACCGCATCACCTTGCGCACTGCCGGTTATGAAATTCTGTTCTACCGCAGCAAGCGCAGCAACCGCTGGTGGATGGATGTGCCGCATCCCTACGAAGCCCATAACCTCCTGCTGGGTTGCTCTTATAACGACTATCAGAGCGCCTGCAACGACGAACTTCCGGAGCGATGGTGGCGGGCTTATCAGCGGCTTCTTTGAGGTAAACGATTACACGTTCCCTCCGCTCAATTTGCGCTTCCCCGCAAACAAGGACAGTCCTTTTGCGTTACTTTTGCAGCCCTAAAACATGGACACCCATTTTTACCCGCTGCGCGTGAAGAAACTGGTTCGGGAAACCGCCGACGCCGTAACCGTTGTGCTCGATATCCCCGCCGACCTGAAGCCCCGTTTTCACTATACCGCAGGTCAGTACCTCAACTTCCGCATTGACAGTGCTGAAGGAGAAATTCGTCGCTCGTATTCGCTCTGCACAGGCCCTGAAACCGATGAGGATCTTGCCGTTACCGTAAAAAAGGTGGAAAAAGGACGCATGAGCACCTGGATGAACGAGGTGTTGAAGGAAGGCGATACCATCGAGGTGATGCCGCCCATGGGCAAGTTCACCGTGCACCCTGAACAGGGACGTGCCCACAAGTATGTGCTATTCGGTGGAGGCAGCGGCATCACACCGCTGATGGGTATTGCCAAAACAGTATTGCATGCAGAGCCCGGAAGTACGGTGTTTCTGGTCTATGCCAACCGCAATCCCGATCAGGTTATTTTCAAGAAACAGTGGGCAGCGCTGGAACAACAGTACGGTGGCCGACTCAAGGTGTTCCTTTCTTATGACCAGGCACCCTTTACCTGGTTTGGACTAAAAGGGGTGCTTACTCCGGAGAAAGTGCAGCAAATCATCAGCAGCAAAATAGGTGGCGATAACCCCAATCAGGATTATTACATCTGCGGTCCAACACCTATGATGGATGTGGTGAAACAGGGCTTGCAACGCAGCGGTGCCGATGCCTCACGCATACATATTGAGTATTTCTCTGCGCCTACGGCGGATAAAGAAGAAACACCCACCGCAGTAGGAACAGCTTCCGCAGAAGAAAAACCCTTCAGCGGCTCCGCACACGTAAAAGTAACCGTGTACGGGCGCACTTCTGACATCACCGTAAAGGAAAATACTACCATCCTCGACGCGGCCATCAAAGCTGACCTGGAACCCCCATATTCCTGCACCGTAGGGGTTTGTACCACATGCAGGGCGCGGGTGCTGAAAGGCCAGGTAGAGATGAAAGAACGCGAAGGACTCAGCGATGACGAAATCGCTCAGGGTTTCGTTCTCACCTGCCAGAGCTATTGCCGCAGCGCCGAAGTTGAACTGGTTTATGAATAAGAAGAACTAAGGGTATCCCGCTTCTGATTAACTTTGCACACTGGATTATGCAAAACGAACTCGCAAATGAAATCCTGGAAGGCATGATTGCCGAAATCAGGGAACAAGGTATAGATACGGCAAGTTTGATTCCGCGCTTAAAGGACGTGCGTGAACTGGCGCTGAAGGAGGAAGACCCCTTGTTGGCGCGCGCGCTGCGCCTTTGCTGGCAGCACATTTCCGAGAACGATGGCTTCCACCTGGCTTTT
>JAGWYC010000018.1 GCA_018969565.1 Bacteroidota bacterium
TTCAAATTCAGCAACAACGGTACTGAAGCAATCGTGTTATCTGACGTACATGCTTCCTGCGGTTGTACCACTCCTGAATGGCCCCGCGAGCCTATTGCGCCCGGCCAGAATTCAGAAATCAAAGCCATTTACAATACTGCCGGCCGCCCCGGATATTTCGAAAAGACCGTCTTCGTTACCTACAATGGTAAGACTGTGGAGCTGAAAATCAAGGGCACCGTACAAAACAATGGCAGCGATACACCCAACAACAGCGGCCAACTGCATTAATTTCCCTAAACCCGGAATTTCATCAATACTATGAAACACATTCTGCTTTCTGCTGCCCTCCTCGGATTCGGATCCTGCACTTTTGCGCAAACCGAATCCACGCCTGCCAACCAAACACTGAAATTCGAAACCATTACCCATGATTTCGGCACCGTGTATGAAGGCACCATGGCTACCTACGACTTCAAATTCACCAATACCGGCCAAAATGCTGTAGCACTCTCCAATGTGCAGGCTTCTTGCGGTTGCACCACTCCAAAGTGGCCCCGTGAGCCCATTGGCGCCGGTCAGTCTGCTGTAATCACCGCACAATACAACAGTGCTGGTCGTCCCGGTTCTTTCCATAAAACCATCAGCGTTTATTCTGATGCCGGAAACTATACCCTGACCATCACCGGTAACGTGATTCAGAAACCGGAGAAGCCAAAGTCACCGGTTATTGTAAACTAATAATTCTGAACCTGATTCATAAGGCCTTCCTCACAGAAGGCCTTTATTTTTGTACGTCATGAAGGGCTTTTTCACCCTCCTGTTGTTTGGATTTCCTGCCTTGGTATATACCCAGGACAGCTCCGCAACACGCTTTCTCTGCTTTGAAGAAACGCTCTTCCAAATGGATACGCTTCAGGAAGGCGATATTTCCGAAGCGCGTTTCCGTTTCAGGGTTTGCGACACTGCCCCGGTAGTGATACATCAGGTTTGGCCGGGATGTGGATGCACCGTGGCAGATTACCCTAAAGACACTTTGTTCCCGGATTCAGTGTACATGATCAGTCTGCGTTTCTTCAGCGAAGGTCGGCCTGGTTATTTTTTTCGCAGCGCTCCGATATTATACCACAGCGTGAATCCCGGGGAAAACAATCCCTATGCCGAGACACAGGTGAGCATTACCGGATTCGTGCTTCCCAAAATTCAAAATCCTCCTCCCATACTCCCTGAAACGAAACGACGTCAGCGGAGAAAATCAAGGTAACGCTGACTGAATAAACCCAGCGTGCCACCGGTATGCAGGAACACCACATTGGATTCTGGTTCGAAATACCCCGATTCCACCAAATCCCGAAGAGCCATCCAGGCTTTCCCTGTATAAACCGGATCTAACAGAATATTGGTTTTGATTATTTCCTGCTGAATGAACTTCATCAGCACGGCATCTGCTTTTGCAAAACCACCCCGCTCAAAACCGGTTTGCAATGCCCAGTTTCCGAAGCCGGCTGATTCCAGCATTGTGCGCTGCTCTGCTTCGTTAAACAGCACAGGAATGCCCACAACCCTGCTGTTCAGTTTTCGCTTATCCCTGCCGCTGATAATTCCCCGCATGGTAGTACCGGTGGCCGTAGCCAATACTAAAGCATCCGGCACAAAGGGAAACTCATCCCAGATATCCTCGCATCCGGCAGCACCGTACTCGCCGGCGCCGCCCACATCAATAAACATCACCTTCGGCCCTGGGTAATGCTCGCTCACCCATTGCCGGCGCTCATTGAATTCCTCATGACTGAGGTACACGGAATTCAGGTTCCAGCGTGCGCCAATCAGGCGGTAGTGATTGTCGGGTTGTTGCCTTCCTCGAATCAGTGCAGTGCATCTGATGCCATAAGCGGCGCAGGCACAGGCTGTTGCAAGTATATGATTACTGAAAGGTCCACCCGTGGTAATGATATGTTCAACACCCCGTTTTCGGGCTTCTTCCATGTACAGGCGCAACTTTCGCCATTTGTTCCCGGAAATAAAAGGGTGTATCAGGTCATCACGCTTTATCCAGACCCGGCATTCACCGGACATAAGAATTTGCTGAAGCAAGGAGTTGCCTGTATCCGGGCGCATCATGGCTGCACGTGCAGTATCTCAGCAATGCTGCCCGCGGAAACACTGTGGTATCCGGGTTTGGCGCGTTTGAAGATGGCCCTGCCCATTTCCAGTCCCTGCGGAGTTGCGCTTAGCGCCTCGTACACCGGTTTCAGAAATTTACGCCTGCCCACCCGCACAAGGAATGCTTCCATGGAAGCAAAGGCAGGGCGGTAAAGGGCTGTAGCAGCCAGTGTGAACCAGTCGCACTGTATCTCAGCGTTTCCGCTTCTGCTGAAGCCAAAAGCCTGATCAAGTGCTTCCAGTTCGGCGGCATTGATGTCTTTGGGAAGGTTCCTCAAAAAGTGCTGGTATTGTTGGGTAACCCAACCCTTAACCATAGCCGGGTCCGGCTTCCGGGAACGCTGGTATTTCGCTGCAGCTTCTCGAGCCAGTTTCATACGTTCGGATGCAGGCCTGGGCGCATTATCGGGAAGTCCTTCACCATAAATCCAATCGTTCAGTTTGGCAGCAACCGCTTCCCGGGCCGTTTGCAACAGGTGTTCCTGTACATAATCATTAAATGTTCCTGTCGTAATAGTTTTAAAGGAATGGACCCGGAAATATTCCTTGAGAAAGGCATCCCAACGGGGGCGGCCCACCAATTGTTCCAGGTGTTTTAAAAACAGGAATCCCTTTATATAGGCTATATCTGTCAGACCATCATCGGGATTTCTTCCTTTCAGATTCAAGGCCAGGCGTGTATCAGCGGGATTTTCACGCATCATCCTGCTCACAGTACGTTCCAGTTCACCTACCTCCAGTTCAGCGCACATATCGGCAAAGTCCTTTCCGTAAACAGCCTCCACGATTCTGTTTTCGAAATACACCGTGAACCCTTCGTTGAGCCAGAAATCGTTCCAGGTGGCATTGGTGACCAGGTTACCACTCCAACTGTGGGCCAGTTCGTGTGCCACCAGGCTGGTCAGCGAGCGGTCGCCGGCAATGATGGTCGGGGTGGCGAAGGTCAACCTGGGGTTTTCCATGCCCCCGAAAGGGAAGCTGGGCGGGAGCACAAGCACATCATAACGCCCCCAAGGATAATCACCATACAGCGCAGAAGCCTTTTCAATCATCTGTGGCATATCGGCCAATTCCCAGGCCACCGAATCAAGGAAACCCGGTTCGGCATACACACCGCTGATGCTGTCCAGAGGTTTAAAAGCTACATCGCCCACTGCCAGAGCCATCAGATAGGAAGAAACCGGCTGCGGCATGTTAAAATGATAAATCCCGCTGTCATTGCGCTGCTGAGGGTTAGATGCGCTCATCAGGGCCATCAATTCTTTCGGACAGGATATTCTCGCGCTGTAGGTAAAGCGCACATCCGGACGATCCATCAGCGGAATCCAGGTTCGGGCAAGGATGGCCTGCGACTGGGTGAAGAGGAAGGGATGCCGCCGATCGTGTGTCTGGGCCGGGTTTAACCATTGCAATGCCTCTGAAAGGGAATCGGTGTGGTAGCGCAGGTTGACTTTTTTTGTACCTGGCTTCAGGGGAATAACGATGGCCGTTCCAAACAATGAATCAGCAACACCCAGCCTGAAATCGGTCTTACTGCCATCATCAAGCGTAACCTCATCCACGAACAGATTCCGGGAATCCAGAATCATCACGCTGTCATTCCCCTGACGGTCCAGAGTATGCGTCGCGGTGCCACTCAGTGTTTTAGACTTGAAGTCAACCTTCAGGTCCAGGTGAAGATGTTTGGTACGCACCTTATCAGCATTTCCGAAGGAATGATCTGTTTGCAGCGGTACCTGAATAGGGGCAGGCACTTGTTTCGACCTCTGACAAGCGACGAGGAACGCCGCACATGCGAAGAAAATGTGCTCGAATTTAGACATCTGTGGCGCAAATTACGGAAGGATGTGTATTCAGTTCGATTCAACCCATATCTTCGCGCTTTCCTAAGGTTTACTTCAATTTGGCAACATTTTTGAAAAGATACCATCTGCGATACAAGAATTCGGGCATGAAGCACTTCTGTTTGATCGTTTTCTCATGCATCCTTGGTGCTGCTTCATTGCATGCGCAAGGTGACGGTGGGGGTGAATTTGACTTCGGGGATACCACAGCTATGGATTCCTCGTATGTTTATGGGGAAGAAGGGGGCGCTTCCGGGGTGAACGGGCCTATGAGGTTCGAAAAGCACGAACGTTTTCAGGCGCCTTATGACAGCCTGCGCGAACTGATTTTCTACAGCAATGTGGTGGAAGACCCCAATTGCAATGAGTGCACGGCTGACAGCCTGTATGTGCGTGCCCTGAGATACCTTAGAGGTCGCTTTGGTGAGAAGGCGCTCAAGGAAATAACCCAGGAAGCCAAACCGGGTAACAAGTTGACAGTATTACTTAAAGTACCTCTGGTTACCAAACCGCAGGTCAACGTGGTAGTCAAGGAAGGATACATCGAGTATAAGATGACCCTGCGTTTTCAGGACAATCGCTACAAGTACGAATTCAGTAATTTCGTACATATCCGCGACATTCAGGGTGCCAACGGAGGGCAATCGCGCACCTATGCCGAATATTACAGGCAAGCGAAAACCTATACCCGTGCCAATGACTTGTACCTGATGGGTATGGATATGGAAGTCAAACAAACGGTTGCCAACCTTACAAAAGCCCTCAAGGAAAAGTGGAAGCCTGAGGACGAAGATGATTGGTAATCAATCACTTAGCCATTTTCACACTAACCAATTCTTTACACTTTTCCTGAACGTTTCGCAATGAATTCCATTTGTTGCGCCGTATCGGTTTTTCTAAAAGCAGCGATTTTCCTGTTAAAAAATCTTCCTTACCCCTATTGGCGTAACAAAACAAAATGTCTATTTTTGCCGTCCCAAATTTTTACACAACTTATATACCGTGAACACGCTGAGTTATAAAAGCAGGATGCTAAACAGTGAGACCCGCGACAAGAAATGGTACGTGGTGGACGCTGAAGGGCAGGTACTGGGAAGACTTTCATCGCGCATTGCGATGATCATCCGTGGCAAACACAAACCCGGATACACTCCGCACACCGATTGTGGTGACAATGTGATTGTGTTGAATGCTGATAAGGTGGTGATGACTGCAAACAAAATTGCAAATCGCACCTATCTGCGTCACACCGGTTTCCCGGGTGGACAGCGTTCCAGAACTGCACAGGAAATCCTGAACCGCAACCCTGAGCGCCTCATTGAACATGCTGTTAAAGGTATGTTGCCCAAAAATCGCCTTGGCCGCAGGTTGTTTACCAACTTGTACGTGTACACCGGTACTGAGCATCCTCATGTTGCCCAGCAACCTAAGGAACTGAAGTTAGACCTCTGAAATAAAGGATCATGATAAATACATCCGGAAGGCGTAAAGCTGCTGTTGCCCGTGCTTATGTACAAGACGGCAATGGAGAAATCCTGATTAACGGACGCCCCATGAACGAGTATTTTCCTGTGCTGACCATGCAGGCCAAAGTGAAACAACCCATTCAACTTGCGGGCCAGGAAGATAAAGTGAACATCAAGGTTAATGTACGCGGCGGCGGAGTATCCGGTCAGGCCGGTGCCGTTTCCCTGGCCATTGCCAAGGCGCTGGTTCAGAGCAACGAAGAAATTCGTGGCTCATTGCGCCAGCACGGATTGCTTACTCGCGATTCACGCGAAGTTGAGCGTAAGAAACCCGGTCAAAAGAAAGCAAGGAAAAGATTCCAATTCAGCAAGCGCTAATTCACAATATGGCAATTTCCCAACAAGATCTTCTGGATGCAGGTGTACACTTCGGTCACCTCACCCGCAAATGGAATCCCAAAATGGCTCCCTATATCTTCATGGAGCAGAATGGCATTCACATTCTCGACCTGAAGAAAACCGAAGCCAAACTAGAAGAAGCACGCGGTGCCATCCGAAACATCGTGAAGTCGGGCCGCAAAGTCCTTTTTGTTGCTACCAAAAAGCAGGCTAAAGAAATCATCAGCGAAGTTGCTCAAGGTGCTTCTATGCCCTTCGTTACTGAGCGTTGGCTGGGCGGTATGCTCACAAACTTCGCCACTGTGCGCAAGAGCATCAAACGCATGCAGAACATCAACAAAATGATGACAGACGGCACCTTCGAAAACATCAACAAGAAGGAACGTCTGATGTTGACTCGCGAAAAAGCCAAATTGGAGCGGATGCTCGGCGGTATCGAAGAAATGTCTAAACTCCCCGGTGCGCTGTTTATTGTGGACATCAAAAGGGAACATATCGCTGTCGCAGAAGCAAGAAGGCTCGGTATCCCCACTTTCGCCATCGTGGATACCAATAGTGATCCTACTACCGTTGATTTCCCCATTCCCGCTAATGATGATGCCAGCAAGAGCATTTACCTGATTGCCCGTGAACTGGCTGATGCCATCAACGAAGGTCAGCAGGAACGCCGCAGGGAGAAGGACGAGGCCGCTACAGAACAACCTGTGGCCGAAGCCTGAAATCTTTAAGCAGTTGCAGAAATAAAACACATGTCCACTACTATTAACGCAGCAGACGTAAACAAACTCCGCCAGATGACCGGCGCAGGCATGATGGATTGCAAGAAAGCCCTTGCCGAAAGCAATGGAGACTTTGAAGCAGCCATAGACTTCCTCAGGAAAAAAGGTCAGAAAATCAGTGCGAACCGCGCGGACCGCAAGGCTTCCGAAGGTGCAGTTATTGCCCTTACTAATGCAGAGCGCACCAAAGGTGTTGTGATTGAACTGAATTGCGAAACCGATTTCGTTGCCAAAAACGAAGATTTCGTAAAAACAGCCCGCAGCGTTGCTGAAGCCGTACTCGAACAAGAGCCTGAATCACTGGAAGCTGTTCAATCTATGAGCATCAACGGTGTAGCCTTGTCACAGCGATTGCTCGACGAGATGGCGAAGATTGGTGAGAAGCTGGAAGTTAGCAAATACAGCATCCTCAAAGGAAACAACATCGTAGCTTATATCCACGCCGGAAACCGCCTGGGTGTGCTTGTTCAGATGAACAATGCGCCCAGCGAAGCCAACCTGCAGGCCGGCCGCGATGTAGCCATGCAAATCGCAGCTATGAATCCCGTTGCTGTTGACCGCGATGGTGTTGATGCCAGCACCATCGAGCGCGAAATGGAAATCGGTCGCGAACAGGCCCGTGCAGAAGGCAAGCCTGAAGCGATGATTGACAAGATTGCAGAAGGTAAACTGCAGAAATTCTTCAAAGAATCTACCTTGCTGCAACAGGAGTTTGTAAAAGACCCTTCCAAAACTGTAGCCAAAATGTTGGCCGATGTGGAACCGGGGCTGACCGTTACACACTTCGTCCGGGTCGCACTCGGATAATCAAAATGAAATACTGAAAGTCCCTCAATTGAGGGACTTTTTTTTAGCCTGAAAAAATGAAATACAAACGCATACTACTGAAGCTCAGTGGAGAGTCGCTGATGGGAAGCCAGTCCTTTGGCATCAGCGCAGAGGTGTTGGAGCAATATGCCGCAGAAGTAAAGGCTGCCGCTGCGCTTGGCGTAGAAATAGCCGTTGTAATCGGCGGAGGGAATATCTTTCGCGGTGTAAATGGATCCAAAGGGGGTGTGGTGGATCGCGCCACAGGCGATTACATGGGCATGCTGGCCACGGTTATCAACGCGATGGCTATTCAGGGTGCATTTGAGAAGGCCGGTCTTGTAACACGCCTGCAAACGGCTATAAAAATGGAACAACTGGCAGAGCCGTTTATCCGTCGCCGTGCCATGCGGCACCTGGAAAAAGGGAGGGTTGTGATTTTCGGCGCCGGCACCGGGAATCCTTATTTCACTACCGATACCGCCGCCTCTCTGCGTGCGATAGAAATAGAGGCCGATGTAATCCTTAAGGGAACCCGTGTAGATGGCATCTATACCGCCGATCCCGAAAAAGACCCCAATGCTACCCGCTTTGAATCCATCAGCTTTTCACAGGTGTATGAATTGGGATTAGAAGTAATGGATATGACCGCCATTACCCTCTGTCAGGAAAACAAGCTTCCGATTATCGTTTTTGACATGAATAAACCCGGCAATCTGAGTAAGTTACTTCAGGGTGAATCTGTTGGAACGCTTGTTTCCTGAGTGATTCATTAAAAGAGGTAGGTCCAGGCCATTCGAAGTCCGGCAAGGATAAATACCACCCCCACGAATAAGTCGAGCTTATGCAGATGCGAGGGCGTTGCCCAGCGCCGCAATTGTTGCGCGGCATAGGAAATTCCGGATTCAGTCAAGAATATAGCCACTAAACCGGCTGCTGCAAATTGAACTTTCTGAGATACGCTTAAACCTGCGGTAAGGGGATTATTCAGGGCCACTAACCAGATAATCAGATTCCCCGGATTCACCAGGTTCAATAGAAAACCCCGCGTGGCACATTGGATATAGCTAAGGTGCTTCCTACTGTCTTCTGAGCGCGCATGAGGTGGCTTACGAAGTATCTGTATTAATCCGAGCATTACCAATGCCGTGCAACCCACCCAAGCCATGGTAACTCGATTTTTCTGATAAAAATCCGAAACAGCTTCGCTAAAGCCGAGCGCAAGTACCAGAAACAATATATCGCAAACGATTACACCGGAGGCAATGGCCACACCATGCTTATAACCCTGATGAATACTGACTTGCAGCAGAGAGAAGAACACGGTACCCAGCATCAGGCTCATGGTAAAGCCGGCGGCAAATCCCCATAGAACCGGATGCAATGCGGCCATGTCTTTAAATGGGTTCCAGCTTGTACTCCCAGTTGCTGTTTTTCTCGCGATACTTCAGCACCTTTTCCTTAAGCATGAGTATGGTATAACTCATTCTTCCCAGAGAATCGTATGACACATCCAGGTCTGTTCCTCCATTGTTCAACTGCCAGCTTCCGAAATACTTCTTATTCCCAATCTGATAAATGGCGGTACCCTTATCGGTATATTCTACCACATGGTCATTGAAAATGCGGGTCGTGTCTTTAGCGTTGATGGTAACAGAAGTGAATTGCCATTTGTTGGCAATACGTTCTTTACGCGGCCAGAAAGAAACCATTGGACCCTCTTCATACTTCTTACAAGAAGCAACGGAAAGCGCTAATGTGGCAAGAGAAGCTAGAATAATTGCTGCGCGCATGGTTCAAAGATAACGGTGCTTACTGAGATTATGATTAACTATCGCCATCCAGCAAGTTACCCAAACCGCCAAGAATACTGCCTTCTTCCTTGCGTTTGTAGGTGCCATATTCCAGAATCCTTGCCGCAAGTCGGCTAACCGGCAGCGTTTGAAGCCAAACCTTTCCCGGTCCGCGCAGGGTAGCAAAAAACAAGCCCTCGCCCCCGAAAATAGAATTCTTGATACCACCAACAAACTGTATATCATAATCCACTTCCTGAGTATAGGCCACAATACAACCGGTATCAACTTTAAGCACCTCGCCGGGAGCCAGTTGCTTCTCCAAGATATAACCACCGGCATGCACGAACGCCATGCCGTCGCCTTCAAGCTTTTGCATGATGAACCCTTCTCCGCCAAACAAACCGGTGCCCAGTTTGCGCTGAAACTCAATGCCTATGGTCACACCTTTAGCAGCGCATAGGAAGGCATCTTTCTGACAAATCACTTTTCCACCCATCAGGGAAAGGTCCAGCGGTATAATTTTTCCTGCATAAGGTGCCGCGAAACTTACCGTTTTCTTCGTGTGGCCCACATTGGTAAACGCGGTCATGAACAAGCTTTCACCGGTCAACATACGCTTTCCTGCGCCTACCAGTTTACTGAAAAAGCCCCCTTGTTTTTTGCTGCCATCGCCAAAAATGGTTTCCATTTGAATACCATCCTCCATCATCATGAACGAGCCGCTTTCTGCTACAACCGTTTCTTGTGGGTCAAGTTCCACTTCCACGCACTGCATCTCTTCCCCGTAGATGCGATAGTCTATTTCGTGATTGCTGATCATTGTGCCTCAAAAATACACCCACACCCGATAATGACTCATAACACTTCGCTATAAACCAACATGAGATTCGATTAATTGAAGCTTTAGAAACATGTTCTGTCGCGTTTTTCGAGGGAAATACCTTATTATCGTGCTATCAAAAATTCAGCAACATGAAAAAACTTGCACTCATCGCCGTAAGCGCCCTGTTTCTGGCCGGATGTTCCAAAGAAAAAGCTCTGGAAATGCGTCTTGATAACCAAACATGGAGCATCGCTAAATATGAATTCCAACTGAGCAACAATGGTGTGGTTGATCCCGGTCAATCTGTTTCGATTGAAAATGCGGGTACCGTAGATCTGAAGAAAGGCGGTACAGGTACATTTAAATTAACCGCTAATGGAAGCACCGATAGTTATACCATCACCAGTTGGACTACCGGTGAAGATGTTGTGAATATGGATCTTACTGATGACGCTACCAAAGGCAAATCATCCTGGAAATTCACCGTATCAGGAAATGAAAAGAAAAAACAGGTATGGGTTCGTGAAGTTACTCAGGGAACCTTCTTGTTTAAAACCACACTAACTCTTACCCGATAAATAAAGTTTAACTAGCTCCAAAAAGGCTGCCCCAATACAGGCAGCCTTTTTTCGTTTCACAGATAAACATCAAATTTGTTCCATTCAAACATGAACCCTAAAGGTATTTTTTCAAGGCTCAGGAATATATTTATTCCGGCATTGCTGTTCTTTTCCCACGCCCTGCAGGCGCAACAGCAACTGAACACGTATGAAACCATCCGCAGCAGCGACTGGGAATACACCTACTGGAGCAACGACCCGCTGAAAACAAGGTTCTATAAGCTGCAGAACGGGCTAACGGTCATTACGTCAGTAAATAAAACAGCACCGCGGATCCAAACGATGGTGGCGGTGAAAACCGGTAGCAAAAATGACCCCGCCGACAATACCGGACTGGCGCATTACCTCGAGCACATGCTGTTCAAAGGCACGGATAAATACGGCACACAGGACTGGCAGAAAGAACAGGTTTTTCTGGACCAGATAGACCTGCTTTATGACGCCTACAACCAGTCCCGTGACTCCGTAAAACGAAAACAGATCTACAGGGCTATTGATTCTGTATCTGCCCTGGCCGCTGAATATGCCGTAGCCAACGAATACGACAAGATGTGCCAGAGCATCGGGGCCACCGGCACCAACGCGTTCACCAGCTTCGAACAAACGGTGTATATCAACGATATTCCTGCCAATGCGCTGCACCAGTGGGTATCCCTGGAAGCCGAGCGCTTCCGTAACCCGGTCCTCCGCCTGTTCCACACGGAGTTGGAAGCAGTATATGAAGAAAAAAATATTTCCCTGGACGACGACATGGACCAGGCCTGGGAAATGATGATGGCCGGTCTTTTCCGCAACCATAACTACGGGCTGCAAACCACCATCGGCACCGTAGAACACCTGAAAAATCCATCGCTAAAAGCCATTCGTGCCTATTACAGGAAATACTATGTACCCAACAACATGGCCATCATTCTGGTCGGCGACTTTGACCCGGATGAAGCCGTAAGCATGATTGACGGCCATTTTACCGATATGCAGCCCGCGACCGTTCCCAACTATACCTACAAACCGGAACCGCCACGCGCAGCTCCCGACGTGAGGGAACTGTTCGGGCCGGAGGCTGAACAGGTGATGATAGGCTTCCGTACACCGGGAGCCGGCACTAAGGAAGCTGCCATCGCCCGACTGGTGGACCTCATTCTGAACAATGCCGCCGCCGGTTTGATTGACCTGAACCTGGTCAAGCAGCAGAAAGTTCTTTCCGCGAACAGCATGTCTGAATCGCTGAAGGATTATGGCTTATTCCTGCTCACCGGCCGTCCCAGAGATGGACAAACGCTGGAACAAGTGCGCGACCTGCTCCTCGAACAAGTAAAACTCGTGCAGCAAGGTTCTTTCGATCCGGAATTGCTGCGCGCCATCATCCTGAACGAGGAAATCTCGGAAATTAATAACCTTAAGGACAACCAAGGCCGCGCCATGATGCTCATGTCTGCTTTTACATCGGGACTGCGCTACGATGTTTCGCGCAACGAATTGTACACCATGAGCCGCCTCAGCAAAGAAGAAATCATGGACTTTGCGAAAGAATATCTTGGCCATGACCATGTAGAAGTGTTTAAACGCATCGGAACCCCTGCAAACAGCGCAAAAATCCAGAAACCGGAAATCAATCAGGTGGCACTGAACCGCGACAAGCAAAGCGCCTGGACCGCTGAATGGCTTCGCGAAAAATCCGACAGCCTTAAGCCAGTATTTGTTGACTTCGATAAGGATATCACCAAATCCAACAACAAGAACGTACCGGTCTGGTATGTAAAAAACAACGATAACCGCTTGTTTAACCTGTATTACGTGTTGGATATCGGCCAATTACACCTACGCGAACTTCCCTTTGCGCTGAACTATTTCAAGTTCCTGGGCACCACCGGAATGAACAATGAAGCCCTCAGCAAGAAATTCTACAGCCTGGGATGCAGCTACAACATCTCCTCCGGCGAAAAGCAATCTTACATTACCCTGAGCGGCCCTGAAGAGCATTTTGATGAGGCACTGGCCTTATTTGAAGACCTCATCAATAACCCCTTGGCCGATAAAGAAGCCCTGAAGAGCCTGGTACAGCGCAGCATTCGTCAGCGCGAAGATTCCCGTCTCGACAAAGGAACCATCAGCCGCGCTTTGGGTAGTTATGCGCGCTATGGCAAGGACAATCCTTTCCGATATACCTTGAGTAATCAGGAACTGAAAGCCCTGAAACCGGAACAGTTGATTCATACCATTAAATCCCTGAGTGCCTACCCACATAAGGTATATTACTTCGGACAACGCGAACTTCCCTCCCTGGTGCAAACCCTGGATAAACTGCATCGTATCCCAGCTAAAAGAATCCCGGTTCCTTCGGCCAAACAATTTGCAGAACGACCTCAGAACGGCAATAAAGTATTCTTCACCCATTTCGACATGGTTCAGGCTGATATACGCTGGCAGCGCCAGGCAGGAGCCTATGATATGAACATGGAGCCCTCCATCAACCTGTTCAATGAGTACTTCGGCGGAGGAATGGGTAGCGTGGTTTTTCAATCCATCCGCGAGAGCAAAGCGCTGGCTTACAGCACATACTCCTATTTTGCAACGCCCAACGAGCCGAACAAAAACAACCAGATACTGGCTTTTGTGGGCACCCAGGCCGATAAACTGCATGAGGCCATCGCTGCCATGCAAGAACTACTGGACAGCCTGCCCATGGACGAGGCCATGCTTGGACTTGCTAAAGCTTCCATCAAAAAGAAAGTTGAATCAGAACGCGTAGTGGAAGACCAGGTGCTGTTTCAGTACGATGAGGCGCTTCGCATGGGATACAGGGAGGATATCAGAAGCAAAGTGTACCTTGAATGCGGCAACATCTCACCTGCTGAAATACTCAGATTCCACAAGAACTACCTGAGTGGCAAGTCATACAACATTTCTGTTGTCGGCTCTAAAAACCGCATCAAAACTAAAGAGCTGGAACGCTACGGACCGGTAGAAGTGGTACCATTGGAAACCCTCTTCCCTTATTGACCATAACCTGAAACCGCTTTGGAACGGATTTTGGAATCCTAACGCTGAACCATTCAAACACTTAGCTATGCATACAGGCAGGAATTTCTTGATCGCTTCTCTGGCACTGGGAATGACCCTCAGCTCCTTCAAGCACCTTGGCCCGGATTCAGTACTTGACAATGGTTTCAGTTTCCGGAAGCTTCCCAATACGGCTTTTAAGGTGGGTGAGAAACTGACCTTCCGCGCTCACTACGGGCTGATTAACGCGGCCAGAATCACCATGAGCGTGGACCCGGTGATGCAGCAAATTGGCACCCGCAAGGCATTTCTGGTGCGTACCGAGGGGGAAACCCTGAAAAGCTTCGACTGGATGTACAAGGTGCGCGATAAGTTCGACAGCTATCTCGATGAGGAATCACTGGCACCCTTACGCTACAGCATGTCAAAAAGGGAAAACAAGTACACCGCGTCAGACGCGGTTATCTATTACCACGAACAGAAGAAACTGCGCAACCTGAAAGGCGAACTCGCCATGCCGGTGTACACCCAGGATATTGCCTCAGCTATTTATTACGCCCGCAACCTCGACTTCAGCACAGCTAAACTGAACCAGAGCTTCCCGGTGGATGTATATATGGACAACAAGGTGTACAACCTGCAGTTTAAATTCATAGGCCGAGAAACCCTCAACACCGACATCGGCAAGGTGCGCTGCATCAAGCTTCGCCCGAAACTCGTGGTAGATCGCGTATTCAAAGACGATGACGACATGACCATCTGGGTTTCCGACGACAAAAACAAAATACCCATCCGGGTAGAAAGTGCCATCCAGGTTGGCAGCGTAAAAGTGGACATCACCGCCTACGAAAACCTGAAGAATAGCTTCGATGCCTTGTTGAAGTGATTCATAGAAACACGAACAAAAAGAACAACGCACGGCCCACAAGGCGGTGCGTTTCATGTAACAGCAGGGCGCGGATTCGGGCCGGTCGGGCTATGCGCTGCAAGTCCTCGGCCCTGAACAGCGGGCCTGCGGGCTTTCCGCTGCTATCCCTTACGCGAGGGGGTCATTCCGTGCTGGAATTACATATTTATTCCAGTACTTTTGATTCCATCCCTCACATTATTTAATCAGAATTAAAAACAATGAAATCCGGTCAGCGATTGTGGACCCGCGAAGAGTTGATTCTTGCCATCAATCTTTATTGCAAATTACCTTTTGGTAAAATGCACCAACACAATCCGGAAATCATTGAACTATCGGGAATCATTGCACGCACTCCTGGCTCAGTAGCCCTAAAATTGGGCAATTTTGCCAGCTTAGACCCAAGCCTTCAGGCCCGTGGTATCAAGGGTGCCGCAAACACCAGTAAATTGGACAGGGAAACATGGATGGCATTTTTTAATAATTGGGATGCCCTGATTATCGAAAGTGAACTCCTTCTGGCTAAATACAAAGGCTTGCCTGAACCGGTTTCAGAGAATATTGCGGATGATAAAGAACTCATTGGCCAAACCAGAGAACAAGTTATTCAAGCAAGGGTAAATCAGTCTTTTTTCCGAAAATCTATCTTAGCCGCATACAACACCACCTGTTGTATTACAGGGCTTCAACATCCTGAACTTCTTGTAGCGAGCCATATACGCCCTTGGGCAATGGATGAAGGCAACAGGCTTAACCCCAGAAACGGTATAGCCATCAACGCCTTGCATGACAAGGCATTTGAAGCCGGTTTAATGACCATTGATACAGATTATCGCATTCGCATCTCCAGTAAAATAAAGAAGGACCCTCACGGGCCTCTTTCTGACTATTTCACGCGCTTTGATCATCAGTTGATGATACTGCCCACACGTTTTTTGCCAGATCCGGCTTTTCTGATGTACCATAACACAGAAAGATTTATCCCCTAACCTGTTCCTAAAAAACCTTCAAAACACTTCTGCCGAAGCCTGTAGCGTACACAGGGGTCTCCGTAGCAGGAAAGGGTTCATAGATTTGAGCTGTGTGGAATAGACGACCCACACAAGCGTCCCGCTTGTGTAAGCCTTGTTCATTGTAAGATTTAACCGTGTTTCCGTTCAAACCAACAACCGCACCGGCTCTTCGAGCAGCTGCTTCAGGGTTTGCAGGAATTGTGCTCCGCTGGCACCGTCCACCACGCGGTGGTCGCAGCTCAGGGTAACCTTCATGGTCTTTACGGGTTTGATCTCGCCATTCACCACTCCTACGGTGTCTTTCACAGCACCTACAGCCAGAATACAGGCATCGGGTGGGTTGATAATGGCGGTAAACTCTTCTATACCAAACATGCCCAGATTGCTGATGGTAAAAGTATTGCCGGCCCAATCTTGTGGCTGTAGCTTTTTGGCTTTGGCACGGGCACCGTAATCCTTCACCTCGCTGCTGATCTGGCTCAGGTTCTTCTGGTCGGCAAAGCGCACCACAGGAACCAGCAGACCTTCTTCCACAGCCATAGCCACGCCAATGTTGATGTGTTGGTTATAGCGTATGGTGTTGCCCAACCAGGAACTGTTGATTTTTGGATGTTTACGCAGGGCTGATGCAGCCGCTTTGATTACCAGGTCGTTCATGCTGATTTTCACCTCGCTGATCTGGTTCATTTGCTCGCGTGCCAGCACGGCCTTATCCATGTTGATGTCGATGGTAAGATAGAAATGCGGTGCGCTGAACTTGCTTTCGCTGAGACGCGCAGCTATGGTCTTGCGCATCTGGGAAACCGGCACATCCTCATAGCTTTCGGTTCCGGCTACAAAACTGCTCACCGCAGCAACAGGAGCAGCGCTTCCGCTGAACGACTCCACATCCTGTTTCACGATACGGCCGTTTTCGCCACTTCCCTTAATGGCGCTGAGTTCTATACCTTTTTCTGCTGCCAGCTTCTTAGCCAGCGGCGAGGCCAGAATCCTGGAACCGGAAGGCTGTGCCTGGGTTTGCTGCACCGGAGCACTCACAGATACCGGAGCGGCGGGTGTTTCAGCAACAGGGGCAGGCGCGGAAGATTTTTCAGCCGCGGGAGCACCCGACAATAAACTCTGAAAATCTTCACCGGGTTGTCCCACCACCGCCACAATGCCATCTACCGGCACAGACAGACCTTCCTTCACCGCCACGTGCAACAGCGTACCCTTGCTGTAGCACTCAAAGTCCATCGTAGCCTTATCGGTTTCTACCTCAGCAATGATGTCACCGGATTTTATCTGGTCGCCCTCTTTCACAAGCCATTTCACCACAACCCCTTCGGTCATGGTATCGCTCATCTTGGGCATTCTGATGATTTCAGCCATAGTTATTGCGGCAAAAATAAGGCAAAAGGCGTGCTGCGTAAAAGCACTAATGCCATGAGCCCACCGAGTATTGATTTTTGATTTCACACAGGAGGCAAATCATCAAATTGCTAAGAAATATTTAACTGCATCAGTTCAATTACTTTGTTTGATTCGATTACCTTAAAATGTCCTTTACCCTGACGTAACAAGCCTTAAATTATTTTGAGACACCAATCAAAAACACATGAAAAACAAACTCAGAACTGGGGTACTATTGCTTTTTGGCCTGTTCATGGCCAATGCAACGGTGGCCCAAGACAACTTCGCTTCGTTCAGCGGAGTAGTCACAGACGTCTCAGGAAAACCTTACGCCAATGCAGAAATTACTGCTACCCACACACCTACCGGAACAGTGTATGTGGCAAATAGCCGCAGCGACGGTCGTTACAACATTCCTGCGGTAAAAATTGGCGGACCTTACACCGTT
>JAGWYC010000278.1 GCA_018969565.1 Bacteroidota bacterium
AATAAAGTCAACCTGATGGACATGACTCCACGTAGAAAATTATTTGAAAAGAAGCATCTTTGAACACTTTCCGGAACAAGTTTCTCTTGAGATCATGTCAGAAACTGAAGACAAAAAGTTGTACGTGATTGCTGGCTGTAATGGTGCAGGAAAAACTACGGCATCCTTCACCATCTTGCCGGGAATTTTGGATTGCCGGGAATTTGTAAACGCGGATGAAATTGCAAGAGGTGTATCCCCATTTCAACCTGAAAAAGCAGCCTTTGAGGCCGGCAGAATAATGCTGCGTCGTATTGAAATGCTGATGGGAGAGCGTGCATCGTTCGCTTTTGAAACTACGCTATCCACGAAATCCTATAAAAACACCATTCTTGAAGCAAGGTCAATAGGTTATAATGTAACTTTGCTTTACTTCTGGCTGGAATCTGTGGCTTTGGCTAAAGAACGTGTGAACATAAGAGTGTCCGAAGGCGGGCATAACATCGCACCAGAAATAATTGAACGCCGCTACATGCGCGGAATTGAGAATTTATTTGATATTTACCTTCCAATCGTAGATGCTGCCCTTGTTTTTGACAATTCCTTTGGAGACTATCAACTCATTGCAGACAAACGGCTGAATGAAGGATTAAACATATTCAGACAGGAGCAATTTCAAAAAATGAAACAATTCTATGATGAGCATTGAAGAATATTTTGAGGAGAAACGTAAAATCCTGATGGGACTGGAACTGGCTTATGCAAAACTGCTCGAATACAAAAAAGCCAAGAACAGTGTACTCGTCGTAATGCGCGATGGCAAAATCGTAAAAATCAAGCCAGAATAACTCTTATTTCCGGTTCATAATATTCATCAGGAACATTGTGAAATCAGCTCCTCTATGTTTCGCCTACTCAGTGACCGGTCATTGAGTCTACAACCGGGAGCAAAGCCTCGTGGTAGCCGTGAGGCGTATCAGCTTGTCCCCCCTGTCATTCGCTACGCTCACTTACGCCTGCCCCGTAAGCGAATGAAATGAGCGACAGGGGGGGCAGGCGGTAGCGAAGCGTTGGGGAAATGGACCGGAGTAGTATTTCTCAGTACACTTCGATACGGCTCCGCTGCGCTTCGCCTACTCAGTGACCGTGGCCCGATCGTAGACCGCAGGCGTATAGAAATGATCCGGAGTCGTATTGCACTATTATCAAGTTCACTTCGATACGGCTACACTGCGTTTCGCCTACTCAGTGACCGCGGCCCGGTCCTTAGAACGCTAGCGTGTAGAAGTTTGTCTCGGTTCAGTTAAACTTAATCGTCTTCACGGGATTCAGTCTGCTGATCCAGGCTGCGGGGATGAACAGCACCAGGAGCACCAGCACAAAGGTTCCCAGGTTCACCAGGCCCACGTGCAGGGGTAATACTTCCACCAGCATGCGATCTACATAATAGGTTTCGCGTGGCAGACGGATCAGGGCATAATGTTCCTGCAGGAAGCAGAATCCTAATCCGAACATGTTGCCCAGGGCCAGTCCGCCGAGGATGATGAAGGCTGCATGGGTCAGGAAGATGCGCCGGATGGGTCCGTCGGAAGCGCCAAATGCCTTGAGCAGCCCAATCATATTGGTGCGCTCCAGCAACAGGATCATCAGGGCAATGCACATGTTGATAGAAGCTACCACCACCATCAGCACGATGATGATTTCTACATTGGTATCCAGATAGCCCAACCACTCGAAAATCTGCGGCTGCTGTTCAAAGATGTTCCAGGCGCGGAGCCCTGCGGGAATATGCGCATGGATGAATTCAGTGGAAGTATGGAGCAAGTCCGGTTCTCGGTCCAGGAACTCCTGTTTCAGACGTATTTCCCATTGTGTGATGACCTCCGGATGGCGATATACCCGCTGCAGCAGGCTGAGTGCGGTGAAGGCCAGCAATCGGTCCTGCTCTTCCAGTCCGGTTTCATAAATACCGCTGATGCGTGGCGCTACGGCGCTTGTGGTATTGTTTCCGGCGCTGTCGGCGCTGATGAACAACACCCGTAGTTTGTCGCCGGGCTTCAGTTTCAGTCGTTTTGCCGTGTATCGGGAAATGAGCACCTCGGCAGCACCTGCGCTGTCGGTATGTTGCGGCAAACGACCTTCCACCAGGGCATCTTTGAGGAACGACCAGTCGTAATTGGCATCAACGCCTTTCAGCACAATACCGTCCAGGTCTTCCGCGCCTTTGATGATGCCGGGTTTTTGGGCTACCGCGCTCACTTTTTCCACACGCGGCATCTTCCACAGGCTTTCTTCCACCCTTGCGTCGCGCAAAATAGGAACCTGTTCCAGGCTGTTGTTGTTGTTCAGGGCATTCACGGCCAGATGCCCGGTGAAGCCGGTCACCTTCTGCCTGATGCCATCGCGGAATCCGGTTACAGTGGCCAGAGAAATGAGCATTACCGCCACGCTGAGGGCAACTCCTGCGGTTGCCAGGCGCACAATCAAATTTGAAAACGATCTTTGTCGGCTCCAAATCAGCCTGCGGGCGATAAAAAATGGCCAGTTCATGAGGTATCTGAATCCCTTCGGTAAGTTTCCGCGTTCAAAGATGCAGAATATTTGGCTCTGCGCAGGCTTCCTGTCTATTTCTGCAAGCCTTTCCGCGCAACAACCCGACGGCCGTACCATCATGGTTCGCTATGGAAACAGTTTTTCAGCACCGCTTCCTGAAATCCGCACCGGTGCTGCCTGTACCGAACACTACATCTCGCAATTGCAAGGAAAAAGGGTAGGGCTGCTGGTGAACCCCACCTCGCGTATCGGCAAGCGCCACCTGGTAGATACCCTGATCGCCCTGGGCATACGTCCGG
>JAGWYC010000279.1 GCA_018969565.1 Bacteroidota bacterium
TAGTCGAACATCAGCGTTTTGTCGCGATCCTGATAGGGATTCGGTGTTTGCTCGAAAGGAAGGTTAATATTGAGCCCTACGGATTTCCCTCCTGCTTCCTTGGCGCCCTTGTTGGCGGCTTCCATGATGCCCGGCCCACCACCGGTGATGATGCCCAAACCGGCCTGGCTTAGCCCGAAGGCTATTTTTCTGGCTACTTCGTAATGCGGATGCTCAGGCTTGGTGCGTGCTGAACCAAATATGGATACACAAGGTCCAATACGCGCAAGAGACTGATATCCGTCCACAAATTCCGCCATGATTTTGAAGATGCTCCAGCTCATGGTGCTGGCCACTTCCGGCCAACGCTTATTTACAAAGGCACGCTTGATGCGGCGTTCGTCCTGGGGAGTTAACTTGTTTTCACTCATAAGAAAATGGTTTAAAAGGTTCTTGATGCAACAATACACAAAATGGAATTGTTTAAGCGTTCAATTGGTCGTGATATTAGCCGGGGCTACCGATATGCCATCCCTTCCCCCGTCGCTCTTTTCAAACGGTCAACGTATTTCCGTCATTCAGCACTTATCACTTACCACTTACCACTACCGATATGTCATCCCTACGGGATTGGTCTTCTGACGCTACTTTCAAACGGTCAACGTATTTCTGGCACTTACCACTTACCACTATTTTTCCTTTCCCTTGCAACCTTTTCTACATATTGCGTCAATAAAGCGAATCTACCTTGACAGGGGATGAAGAAATCATACAGGGTTGCATCAATGGTGATCGCAGAGCTCAGCAGGAACTATTCCGAAAACACGCTTCGCGCATGTTCGGGGTTTGCCTGCGCTATTGCTCCAGTCGCGAAGATGCGGAAGACCTGCTGCATGATGGCTTCGTGAAACTCTTCTCGGTTATAGGCAGCTTCAAAAAAGAAAGTTCTCTGGAAACCTGGATGACCCGTGTGTTCGTCAACGAGGCCATCAGCCGCATCCGCCGCAAAAAGACGCGTGGCGAATGGTTGAGCCTGAACGAAGACACCGACATTGCTGAAGAGGAACAGATTCCCGAAACGGAACCTGATTATACGGTAGATGAAGTGCTGGGAGCCATACAATTGCTGCCCGACAAGTACCGCATCATCCTGAACCTCTATGCAATTGAAAAACGTTCCCACCGGGAAATCAGTGAACTGACGGGTATGACCGAAGGTGCCTCAAAAAGCCAGTTAAGCCGGGCAAGAGTGCTGCTTCGCAACCTGATGAACAACATAAAAAACCCAAGTTGAGCCTGAAAGGCCCACATATAGACCCACAATTAGAACGCCAATTCAACGGCTTCTATCCCGAACCTCCGGACGGAGCATGGGATCGTATTGCTGAAACCTTGGACCGGCGCAGCAAACGAAAACTGTTGCTTTGGTGGAGCAGTGGCGCAGCCGCAATTCTGCTCATTGGCGGCTTAATATTCTTGTTCCGCAATGCGCCTGCTCCGCAAGTGGCTCAGCAGGAATCGGCAGATGAAACAAAGTCCAAAATAAGCCTCAGCCCTGCACCTGCCGCAAAAAATCCGGAGGTTCCTGCCAGGCCTCATCATTCTGAAACTCCAATCCGTTTACCGGAGTCCATACAATACATTCATCCTCACCTGAACAAAGCGTCACATTCAAACGTTCAAACAGACGCCCCTTATCAGAAGGAAGCAGCTGACCTTTCAATCCCTTTGCCACAAGGTTTTGGTATATCCGGCAAAGGGATTGATATGCTGCCTCATCCGGTTGCTCCCTTGTCAGCCTCCAATCCAATCTCATTGCAACAAAATATGAGGCACCGACGCCGTGTGGCCTCTCCTGCCTTAGAAATAGGCATGATACTGAATCCTACTTTTAATGGATTGAACCTTCGGCTGGCCTCTGCCTGGTTCAATTATGTGCATGAAGACTACCTGGGTATCCGCCGCAGTCAGGAATCTCCGCTGGAGGCGCTGCAGGGAGGATTAGACCTGGCGCTGCGCCTGCGCGGCGGACTGCGTTTCAACAGCGGACTCTGGTTTACCGAACAAGGATACCGTCAGCAATACGACTACAACATAAACAAACTTCCTGCCTACCGGGGCGGTACTTCTGACTTGTTCGGCAATCGCCTTATTGAGGCCTATTTCATCGATCCCACACCCGAGCAAGTACGATACACGGGAACCTCACGCATCCAGATGATTCAGATACCCGTTCAGATGGGCTACGAGCATCGGCTGGGACTGAGAGGTGGAATTACAGTACAGGCCGGCACTGCGGCTTCATTCCTTATGAGCAGCGAAGGGATGAACATTAGCTATTCAAATCTTCAACTCAATTCAGGAAACAGCAATTGGTTCCGAAATACACAATGGACAGTCCTGGGTAGTGTTTCCTGCTATCGTCAGGTAAATCCCTTCATGCGCCTCGGACTGGGTCTGCGCAGATCTCAGGCCCTGAGCAATGAATATAAGAGTGGCGCTCCCATCATAGGAAAAGGCGGCAGCACCGGCATTCAATTTAACCTGCATTACAGAATTTATTAAGCTCCCTGATGAACCAGACCCAACATATCGCTAACTTGCGTTTCATGCGGAGCCTGATGCTTGCGGGGATGTTTATTTGTTTTGTTTTGGGCAGAACAAATGCGCAGGCTGTTGCACCCTTGGACAAAGGACTGCCCGGCGCAGCGGCGGCAACCTGCACGCACGATGGAGACCTGTATGTGCTGTATGTGCAGGACACCACTGCATTTCAGGAGCAATATGGGGTAGCACATTGGAATGGCTTATACTGGTCCTATTACACCGGCCTCAGC
>JAGWYC010000280.1 GCA_018969565.1 Bacteroidota bacterium
GATGATTTAAAGAAAAAGATAAGGCACACCTACGATTTGCATCAGTTGCTTAAACAAGATGAGTACTTGAAATTCCTACAATCCAAGGCTTTTGATGAAATGCTTGTAAAAGTATGCCATGATGATGTTGTAAGTTTTAGAAACAATAACAACTGGCTGAATAACCATCCTAATGATGCTCTAATCTTTAAAAACTTGGAAAATGTGTGGAGTGACTTGAAAACCATTTACAGTAGTGACTTTAAAAATTTGGTGTTTGGAGAATTACCCGAAGATGAAGCTGTTTTGGAAACTTTAAAAATGATTCGGGAAAGAATGAACACCATTCAATGGACAATACAAACTGAACCATGATTTTCACCGAAGCCCAGCTCGAACAAACCTTTGCTGAACTATTGGCCCATGAAGGCTATGCCCATTGTCTGGGCAATACCTTGCTGCGGGCTGCCGATGAGGTGCTGATTGAGGATGACCTCAGGAGTTTTCTGATGGAACGCTATGCGGCTCAACAACTCAGCCGCTCCGAAGCTGATTCCATCATTCGTGAGCTGCGCAGCCTGCCCGCTTCAGACCTCTATCAGAGCAATGCGCGGTTCAACCGCATGCTCTCTGAAGGCTTTATTCTGAAAAGGGAGGACCGCAGCCGCAAAGACATATTTATAGAACTGCTGGATTACCGCAACCTGAAACCACAACGCCGGCAACAGGATGAAACCCTGGAGCAGGTGGCCGCGGATGGGCCCCGCTCCTATTCCGACAAGAACATCTGCCGCTTTGTAACCCAACTGGAAATTACGGGAAACGAAAAACGCATCCCGGATGGCATTCTGTACATCAACGGTCTGCCCCTGGTGGTGTTTGAATTCAAGAGTGCCGTACGGGAAGAGGCTACGGTACACCATGCCTACGAACAGCTTACCGTGCGCTACCGCCGCGATATTCCGGAACTGTTCAAGTACAATACCTTCTGCGTACTGAGCGACGGCGTCAACAATAAGGCGGGCTCTTTTTTCGCCCCTTATGAATTTTATTATGCCTGGCGCCGTATTGCAGGACTAACCACTGATGCTGATGGGTTTGACAGCATGTTTACATTGGTGCAGGGCATGCTGAACCGCCACCGCATCCTGGACATCGTGCGCAATTTCATCTTCATTCCGGACAGCTCCCGCAGAAACGAAAAGTACGTTTGTCGCTACCCGCAGTATTACGCAGCACGGGCTTTGTACGAGCAGATACGGAAGGCGCGTAAGCCCGGGGGCAATGGTAAAGGCGGTACTTACTTCGGTGCCACAGGCTGCGGCAAGAGCTTCACCATGCTATACCTCACGCGACTGCTTATGCGCAGCGTTGAATTTGAAAGCCCTACCATTGTGCTCATCACCGACCGCACCGATCTGGATGTACAGCTTTCGGAGCAGTTTACCGGAGCCAAGAAGTTCATCGGAGATGAAATGGTGGTCAGCGTGGAAAGCAGGGCACAACTGCGGGAACTGCTCAAAGGCCGGCAGAGCGGCGGTGTATTCCTCAGCACCATCCACAAGTTCACCGAAGACACAGAACTCCTGACCGAGCGCAGCAACGTAATCTGTATTTCGGATGAAGCACACCGCAGCCAGACCAATCTGGACCAAAAACTGAAAATTACAGAACAGGGGGTTGTGAAAAGCTTCGGGTTCGCCAAATACCTGCACGATTCGCTGCCCAATGCTACCTATGTGGGCTTCACCGGCACACCCATAGATGCCACGTTGGATGTATTCGGCAAGGTGGTGGATGCCTATACCATGACCGAATCGGTACGCGATGAAATCACCGTGCGTATAGTGTATGAAGGTCGCGCTGCCCGGGTGGCACTCAACAACACCAAGCTGGAGGAAATAGAAGCCTATTATCAGGAAGCCGCCGAGGCGGGTGCCAACGAACACCAGATAGAACAAAGCAAGGAGGAAGTGGCGCGCATGAACGCCATCCTGGGCGACCCCGAGCGCCTGCGCCATGTGGCTGCTGATTTTGTGCAGCACTACGAAAACCGGCTCGCCGAAGGTTCCACCGTGGCAGGGAAAGCCATGCTTGTATGCAGTAACCGCTTTATTGCATGGGATTTATATAAGAACATTATTGCACTTCGACCGGAGTGGGCTGAAGTAAAAACCCATGCCGAAGGCGAATCGCTGAGCGAAAAGGAACAAAAGGAAATCAAGCCCACAGAGCGCATCAAAATGGTCATGACCCGCGGGCAGGACGATGATGCGGATTTATACCGGCTTTTGGGTAATGACGAGCACCGCAAAGAGCTGGACCGTCAGTTCAAACAGGCCAAATCCAACTTCCGTATTGCCATCGTCGTGGACATGTGGCTCACCGGATTTGATGTGCCTTTTCTAGATACCATCTACATAGACAAACCCATCCGGCAGCATAACCTGATTCAAACCATCAGCAGGGTAAACCGCCGCTTTCAGGGCAAGGAAAAAGGGCTGGTTGTGGATTACATCGGCATCAGGAAGCAGATGAACCTGGCGATGGCGAAATACAATAACGGCGGTGGGGAAAGTATAGAGGAAATTGAATTCTCGCTCAGGGAGGTGCGCAACCACCTGGACCTTCTTGCCGATCTGTTTCATCCATTTAACAGTGCCGATTACTTCCGCAGCAGCGGCTTACAGCAGGTACAGGAGCTCAAACGTGCTGTAGAGTTTGTACAGCGCAGCAAAGAACAGGAGGCCCGCTTTATGGGCTTGGTTAAACGGCTGAAGGCGGCCTATGATATTTGTTCCGGCTCCGACGAGCTGCGCCAGCAGGAACGCGACC